>NZ_KV788604.1:0-14383 GCF_001807365.1 Corynebacterium sp. HMSC06G04
AGCGCTGCCAGGCACGGATGAAGCCCTGCGTGGCCTTGATATCGCGGGCGGCGGCCGTAGCTGTTGGCGGGTGCAGCGGCCAGTCCAGGTTGAGCGCAGCGGGATCGGCGAGTGCTTCGGCGAAGTGGTTGCGCAGGTACTTGGCGGCATGCGCCTGCAGGTCTTTAGGAGTCCGCATCGTCGGAGTCCTTGGGGTCGGGTTGTTGGGGGTCGTGGGTGGTGGAGGCGTCGATAAGCTTCTTGTCTCGCCGGCAAGGTGGCGTTGGACAACTTCCTTCTTGATTTCGAACGAGTACTGCTGCTCGCGCTGATATTCGCTCGGCAAATTTCGTGCTCTCAATGAAAACTGCTCCCCTCTAGTCGGTAACTGAGTTCTCAGTCCTACTAATGGGGAGCAGTTCACCCAGGCTGGCGGGTTTTATTTGTGCTCATTGCTGGCCACCGCCCAGGAGCCGAGCGAGACGGTGGATCTGCTGATCGCTCAGCGGGGGGAGCAGCGGCGGCGATGCGGCTCACGGCCGACTCGATATCCTCAAATGTCGGCTGGCGGCCGGTGGGGCGTTTGAGGGCCTCGAGGTCAGCCCTCTCGATCTTGATGCGCCCACCGATTTTGCTGGCGCGCAGATACCCCTCGGAGATGTACTTGCGGAGGGTGGAGTAGCCGCCGAAACCTTCGGCCACCGCATCCTGCAGGGGGAGAAGTGTTTTCTCGTCTTCTAGTGACGGTAAGGCGAATGCGCCCATGGAAACTCCCGGTAGCGTTTCTCCTTCCGTTAAGAAGGCGCTACCGGTGCCAATCGGCGCTCCGGCCCGGGGTCCATCCCCTCAGGCGTGTTCGGTGAGCCCTTTCCGTCGCGCGGGCCAGTGGCGACCATTGTCGCCAGACGTCCAATCCAATGACGTCCCAGGCAATTACTCCCGTCATGCTGTAGATGAAGGGTAGTCACACCAGCACAACGTGACGCCAGAATAACACGGATGAGCGGCCCAGAGCGTGACTGAGCGCTGTGAAGTTATAGTTATGTGAAACGTGGTGGTCCAGTTCAACATATAGTGCTCTTCCGTAATTACTCTTCTGGTATTGATCGATTTGGGGCTGCACGTTTAGGTATAAGGTATCGTTTATCCATTGAACTCTCTAAAGCTGGACCTGGAGCGACCTAGTTTATGGGGAGTAACTTGCGCGACCGGAGGCGTATCCCGTGAGGACTAGAGCAGGCTACATTGACCGAAGTAAGCTGAAGAACTGGGCCGATACTCGTAATTCGGAGTCTGAACTCCCGCGTCTGGTGCGTCGTCTCATCCTTGAAACGACACCGGGGTTGGTCCAGCTAGGGATGCCCGCAGGCGACGGTGTGGCAGCAGGGGATTGGGACGGTTCTGTTCGGGCAACCGAAGCGACGGCTTGGGTTCCAGATGGTTTGTCGGTATGGGAGCTGTCGGTTAATTCCAGCCCTAACAAGAAGGCCGATGAGGACTATTCTAAGCGAACAGACACTCCAGACGGCACACGGACCGCTGAATGCACCTATATCGAAGTGATCCTGCGCACTTGGACGGCACGGGACAAATGGGCTAAAAATAAGCGAAACGACCAGGTCTGGAGAGACGTCAAGGCTTTCGGGCTTGATGATATCGAGACTTGGCTTGAGGCCGCCCCAATTACATGGGCGTGGCTGTCGGAAGAACTGGGGCTTTCTCCATACGGACTTCGCACCGGTCTGACCTGGTGGCGAGATTGGGCAGCACAAACGAATCCAACATTGATACCGAAAGTTGTGCTCGCCGGTCGAACTGACACTGCCAAGGATCTCGAAGACCGGCTTGGTTCATCCGGCTCCGTCACTACGATTGCTGGCGCCTCGATGGAGGAAGTATGCGCCTTCATCGCTGCGATCGCCGTCAACCTTGATGACCAGGGCAGCGGCCAGATGCTCGCACGGCTCGCATTCGTCGACGACATATCCACATGGAGGCAGTTGACAACCTCGTCCCAACCGCTTGTCTTGGTCCCTCGCACGCCCAAGTTGGCAAGCGAGATCCCTGCAGGTACTGTGCACAACTTTTGTGTGCCGGTTGTCTCCAACGAAGGTGCCGACGTCACACTTCCAGCGTTGGATGCTGCTGAGGCAGCAGTCGCGCTGACGAGCGCCGGAGTCACAGATAGAGATAGGGCCGATGAGCTCGGTAGGCTCGCACGGCGAAGCTTAACCGGTCTGCGGCGAAACTTGGCTGTAAAGGCCGTCCTGCATCGACCGACCTGGGCTGATGCGAGTCCGTCCCGAAACTTCCGATCAATCCTGTTGGCTGGCTCCTGGGGAGACACTGCAGAAGGGGATCGTTTGATCCTCGAGGCGCTCACGGGAACTGACTACGAGTCGTTTAGAGAGGCGATCACAGGAATAGCCGACAATCCTACCGATCCTCTGGTAATCCGCACTGGCGAAGCTTGGCATCTTGTCTCACCGGTGGATGCTTGGATGCTGTTGGTGCCGAAGCTGACTCACGATGACATGAAGCGGTTCGAGACCATCGTCGAGCGGGTCTTCGCAGAGGACGATCCGGCCCTCGACCTACCGCGAGATCAACGGTGGAGAGCATCGATTGATGGCAAAACCCGTCGCTACTCCGGTGACCTCCGTCGCGGCCTCGCTCAGTCACTCGCTCTATTGGGAATGTACGGCGAAACTGTCGTCTTGTCGGGTGGAGTATCAGGGTCAGACTTCGCAAACTATCTGGTTGGGAAGCTACTCGAATGGGCGTCGACAGATGATACCGGGCGAGCGTGGCAATCACTAGCTGACATCTTGCCCCTCCTCGCTGAGGCCGGGCCGGACGCCTTCCTCGATGCAGTCAGTGCAGCAACAGCAGGCGATTCCCCTCTATTGGCCACCATATTCCAGGACAACGCCGACGAATCGGGAATCTTCTCGGGCGGAACTCCCCACAGCAATCTGCTGTGGGCGCTCGAGTGCGTGTCCTGGTCCTCTGATCATTTCGGACGTGCTGTCGATCTCCTGGCACGCCTTGACGAGATCGATCCGGGTGGTCGGCTGGCTAACCGTCCCGCGGCCTCTTTGGCTGCAATATTCCGCCCGTGGCATCCAGATAGCTCTGTCGATCCTGACCGGCGGCTTATTGTCCTCGACACGTTGCGCCGAAGACGCCCTGGCGTTGCCTGGAAGTTGGAGTGCAGCATGCTTCCTGAGGGGCACGGGACACATTTCCCGATTAGTACACCTGCGTTCCGAACTTGGAGGCCGGACAAACTATCTGTGACATACGGCGAATTCTGGAAGATGACGACCGCCGCGGTAGAGCGTTGCATCGAAGATGCTGGTCAGGATGCGCAGCGCTGGTCAACGGTCCTTTCTCACGCGGCAGAGTTACCACCAGCAGACCGAGCGCGAGTGGTGGATGCTCTCGAATCGATGGCCGACCAGCCGGAGTTTACGGCTGACTTTCGAGAAGCGGTGTGGCGAACCCTGGTGGACCTCATCGGCCGTCATCGCAAGTTTCCGGATGCTGCCTGGACACTTCCCGACGAGGAACTCGGCAAGCCCGACGCACTGGCAGCGCGCTACCAGCCGAGGTCTGCGTATGTCCGGCTGATCGGACTCTTTCAATCATGGACTCCGTATATCGGCGCTCACAAACAAGATGATTATGAAGCCTTTGAACGTGAGCTCGGGCGCCGACGCGTCCAAGCCGTAGAGAAGATCGAGGCCGAGGGCGGTTTTGACGCCATCACGAGACTGGCGCGAGACGCGTCGGTGCCGGGGGCCGTTGGTACCGCCTTGGCGAAAATCGGCTCGTCGCACGATGATGAGTTGCTCGGTTGGTTGACGTCTGCCGACCAGGCTCTCGCCAGCACCGCGATGTCGTATTTCTTGACTCGCTATTCCCTAGAAGGTTTCGCTCTGATCACAGACTTCCTTGAACAGAGCGATCTTTCGGTCGATCAACGTGTTCAACTCCTGCTTGTCGCGCGCGACAACCTCGCGGAGGTATGGGCTCTGGTTGGTAAGGACCCGGATCTTGAGGCCCGGTACTGGAGGGCATTCCAGACAATCGGCTTGGGGCAAGACATTGACAAGATCGACGAGATTGCTGAGCACTTGATCCAAGTTGGCCGCCACGCCGACGTTGTACATCTCATGAGCATGTACACCCACATCGGCAAGGACGGTCCGCGTCCCCAGGTAGCGAAACTCATTGTGCGAGCACTGGACGGGCTCCTGGCAGATCAAACTCCATCTGCCGCTGCTCGTGATCTATCGTCCTATGATTTTCAGCGGCTCTTCGCCTACCTCGAAGCTATGCGCGAGCACCTTGAGCCTGGCTGCCTTGTTCGACTGCAGTGGTCGTACCTTCCTGCGCTCGGCTATGACGCGAGAGTCCCAGCGCTATCCGAAAGCTTAGCTGCCGACCCTGCAAAATTCGTCGAAATCGTGTGCACTGTTTACCGTGCCCGGCCGAGCGGTGAGGACGAAGAAGACACCGAGGACCCGGCTCGCGAAGAACAACACGACGCTTCTCTGGCAACCAATGCGTACCGCTTACTCAATCTATGGGACACACCGCCCGGCCTCGTCGATGGAGTCATGAATGCCGAGGTGCTTCGAGCCTGGCTTGATCGAGCTATGGAGCTCCTGGCTGAACGAGGCCGGACCGAGGTTGGCCTGCAGCAGATTGGCCAGGTTCTCGGCCATACCCCACCAGACGATGACGGCACCTGGCCGGGTAACGTCGTGCGGGATCTCATTGAAGAAGTGCAGCTTGATCACATTGAGACCGGCTTCTACCTCTATATCCTTAATAGTCGTGGAGTTACTAGTCGCGGCTTGGAAGACGGTGGCGAGCAGGAGCTCAAGCTTGCTGCGGACTATCGAGTCAAGGCCCAAACATTCGCCGACATCGCGCCTCGAGTGGCTGGTTTGTTTAGGAGAATCGCTGTCTCGTACGAAAACGACGCACGACGGAACGAGGAGGAGGCAGAACGTTTCCGGCGCGGGCTGCACTGAGCGGCATTAATCGCGTCACACAGCGAGCTTGCAGGCCACTGTGAGCTGGAGTGTGTATACACATCGCTCGAGACGTTATAAGGATATGGAATGTGGTGGACTTCAAGTTCAACGTCTAGGGCCGTGGCAAGTCGGTAGCACGTTTTTCGATTCGACGCTTTGGGGCACTACCGGGGCTACCGGTGGTCTTCTTAGATTGAGCGGTTCAGATTTCCTAACCTAAAGCTCGTTTGAGCGTGCTATCCGCTGGTGTGCCTCCGATGCTGCTGCTCATAAGGTGGTGGGCGCTCCAGGAATACAAGGCGTAGGTCGCGCCTGAGATCAGGCAGAGGAGGATGCCGTGGCTGACTGAGTCGTAGTCCGAGTTTCCGCACCCCTGGCCTCTGGTGTACGCGCTAGCCCCGCTCGGGGTAGCGCACGAGGAGATCGTTGCCGATGACTGCGCCGTCGTTGAGCGTTGCCTCGCTTACCTTCGCCCCGGCTGCACCCAGGCCCATAATGTGGCCAACCTCGTCACCGTGGGCGATGAGGTGGGCGGCGATGATACGCCGGTGGCAGCGCCACCACACCGCCTCTGCGCACATGATCGCGGTGGGGGTTTCGGCGGCGTTCGCCCGTAGCTGCGAGAACGCGTCCGAGGACTCCTCGCCCAGCGCAGAGTCGGCGTAATTGTGGAAGCTGCGGTTACGCCAGTTGCCGTTAACCTCAAACGGCACCGCGTGGGACACGTTGCGCCTCCCAGTGAGGCCCTCGCTTCTGCTGTAAGTGATGCCACATGTGGGAAGGTGTTCGGCAAGGTGGTCGCCGTTGAACCACGGGTACTTCCTGGACCCGGGCAGCTTGCGCACATTCACGATGGATGCCACACCGGCAGCCTTGAACATTTCAGCGAAGTCCTCGAACTCGAGGTTGGAGTGGCCCACGGTGAAAATGCGCATGTCGCCAATGCTACGCGCCAAGCGGTTACACCCACATCGGCGTCCAGGTATCGTGCACCGGCAGGTACTCGGACCGGTAGAACGCGCGGGTAGCAGGGAGGACGTTTAATGTATTTGCGCCCACCTTTGCGCGGCATCAATCCTATTTACGGACGAGCGTTCCGCACGGACCGTTCGGTAAAGTTTCAACGGACTACCTGGGCGGTATCGGAAGCCTGAATTAGCCGTTTGTGGGGCGAATCCCATGTATGTCTTGTTAAAGGACGCTGCTGCACGATGAGCGGGGGCTGAGGCTACCTGGTACGCACTCTATCGTTGCCGCACATAGCCGGGGTGGTGGTTTTAGCTGCTGTTCACGAATGAGAAGGTTTCTTTGCGCCGACACGCCGTCGAGTTCAGGTTTAACGTGTGATCCGACTTCGGTCGCCGAGCGTGCGCTCCGAGACGAGAAAACCGTGTAGCGTGAGCTGAATCCCAGTTGCAAGGATAAGGGGAGGATTGTTGACTACCACTGAGGTAAATGGTGACTGAGAAGCTTTACGTGCCGATTCACCCTGGCTAGGTCCTGACGGAGGACTTCATTGAGGGACTCGGCATCGCACATTACAAGCTCGCTGAGTCTATCGGTGTTCCCAGCGGCGGATCAAAGAGATAGTGCATGGCAAGCGCGCCAACACTGCCTTGCATCTTGGGTGCTCATCGAGAATGCATGCCAACGTTGATGACGTTGCTTGATCCGTCGCGGTAGAAGAAGCGCGTGACGCCCCGCTTTTCGGTCGTGAGAGGGTGCACGATTTCACGATCTGCCTCGACAGTGCGACAGTAGGCGGCTTCGACATCATTGACGAAGATTAAGACATCGGGGTTCTCGCGGGCTGTGGCATCTCTCGTGAGGAGATTCAGCTGACAGCCTCTGGAATAGGCGAGTGTGACGATCCAGCCGTGATCCATCACCACCTCGAGACCGAGGACTGCAGCGTGTTCGTCGACGCTTCTGCGGAGATCTGCCACTGTGAGGTTGGGGACGATGCGTTCGATGTTCATGCAGTCAAGTTTCCCGATGAAGGCGTGCCAGGCAAGAGGCTATTCGACTACAGAACGTGGTCAAGCGCCCGCCCTTTTATTCGCCGTCCGCGACGAGCTCCTTGAGTGCATTGAGAGCTTCGCGGGAGGCGGTGCCGTAGCGCTCGCGCAGGAAGTGGTGGGTGGCGTCGGGGTTGTCCAGTGAGATGGATGTCTCGCTGAGGTTGTGCAGTTCTGATTCGCCGGCGGCGGTCTTTTCCACGGACCAGAAGCTTTCCGGGCGCAGGCCCAGTTCGCCGGCGCGTTCGAGGGCGCTGAAGGCGTGGGAGGCAAAGATGAGCTGTGCGCCGTTGACGTTGATGCTGGGCTCGCGGAAGGCGTTGATGATGAAGTCGAGGAGTGCTGGGCGCAGGGCGGAATCTAGTTCATCGGCAACCAGGGTCCCGCCGCGGCGCAGGGTGTCCAGGATTAGGGGAGCGGTGGCCATCCAGTTCTGCGTGCCGCCGGATTCATCGGTCAGCTTCAGCTCGTAAAAGGAATTATCGGCCTTGTGCTCCACGATGATGGCGTGCAGTAGTGATTCAATCTCCGCATCGGAGTAGGCGCTGAACTCGTCGGGGCGGCGGAGCCGTGCGTTGCTACGGCTGAGTGCATCGATGACCGGGCGCATCTGGCGGAAGACGTGCTCCGGGATGTGGTCCTGGTTGAGCCGCACGGAGTGGATACCGGCATCGGCCGCGCGCAGTAGGGCGGCAGCCTCATGCAGGTGTAGCTTGCCGGTGCGGATGAGGGCGGTGATGCGGGAGGCAGTGCTCATCGCGGTATGCCCGTGCGGCAGGTAGGCCACGTCGTGCACCAAGGCGCGGGCCAGCGGGGCGAGCACGGGGTGCCCGTCGCGCAGGCCGGCGGAGAGGATCAGCTCGGTGTCTGTCACGGGCCCGAACTTGGACACATCCCCCTTATCCATAAAGGAACGCGTCCACTGCACCTCCTCACCGCGGGTGCGCACGAAGCAGGGGCTCCACCTGGTCGAGGGCACGCGGCTGAGCCACTCGGCATGCACGCCGGTGAAACTCCACTGGAAGCCATAGAGGTAGCGCACGTCATCGAGTTCGAACTCCAGCTCAAAAGTGCTGGGCAAGCGCTGCGTGCGGGGGTTGAGGCGGTACGGGGCGTGGGGGAGTTGGTTGGGTGGGGCGTCGGCAAGCCAGGCGGTGGCAGAAGACTCGATAGCAAGCAGTGCGAAGGCTAGGGCGTTGAGGACGCTGCTCTTTCCGGAAGCGGTGGGGCCGATGAGAACGGTGACGGGGTCGCTGACCTGCTCCCAGCCTTCCTCCGGCGCGGTGGAGTGCTGCCAATGGTGGTACAGCGAAAGTGTCTGCGTGGCGCGGATGCTGCGGAAGTTAGACACACTAAAGGAAAGGAGCCTCATGGTCGCAAGACTACAAGCCCACCATGTAAATCGGTCCTAGGTTTGGGTGCTGAGATTCGTTTTCTTCCCGTGCCTTAACCCGGTGGGCGCTGGTAGCGTTTTAGTACACACCGCAAAAGCAATCACAGGAGGCCACATCCTATGCACGGGGATACTACCGAGCTGCTCGTGTGTCTCGGGTTGGTGGTTGTCATGGTTCTCTACTGGACCTATTACATCCGGAGTGTGCGAAAACTCCCAGATCAGAAAGATGGTATGACACAGCCGATTCGGAAGGTGCCAAAAGTGATGGCGTGCTCTTTATTTATCCTTATGGCACGCTAATTATGGGCGCTGCCGGTGCCACGGGGTTGGTTGCAAATATGAACCTTCCCGAGCCTGTTGAAGCGGTGCTGTTTCTTCCATTTATTGCTGCTTTTGTCATTGGGGCGATTGGTTTTACAGGCGCTTGGGATTCCGCTTCCGTGGTCTTTTGTGCCGCGTTGGGTCGTGGACATCCGCAAAGCGAAACGCGCTCGGAGGCGCGAGCGCAGGCAAGCTAAGAAAATGAAAAAGCAAGAAAAGAAGGAATAGGCTTGGGCTCCGCTAACCCAGTGTCCGAAGGCTGTGCGCAGTGGTCCGCTGTGGAGTCTGGGGTTGGGGACGTTTCAGTTTTGTGGGTGAAAGTAGCGGTGATGCGCGCTAGGCTTTCTGGCATGAAGTATCGGAACGTTAACATCAGCTCCGTCGCGGCGCTTGTCATGAGCCTTTTAGGCGCGGCGTTCTTTGCTTTGGGGCGGGTCATTTTTGACGTTGGCGGATGGGCCGCATTCTTCTCCATTCCGGCTGGGGATTCATAGCCATTGCGCTTCTTGGACTGTGGTTTATCCCTGTACGCAGCGTGAAGGAGGACGCGGATGCTGGGACGTATAAGGCCTTCGGGTGGCGTGAATCTTGGGCCTTCATCGCGGTGACGGCGTTTCTCTTCCTGACCGGCTTCTTTATGGTCGATTCCGGTGATACGGATGAAAGCGTGAAATCCGCCTTCACTCAGATTGTGGGGCGGTGGGCTTTAGATTTTTCCGCGGTCTTGTTTTGGCTCTGCTGTCTTGGGATGATTGCGTCCTACATCGTGGGCGTAGTTGTGGCGGTGAAAAGGCGGAAGACCGTTGCTGAGGACTCGACGCAGAGATCGGGCCCGGAAAACCTCGGTGAGGATGGCGGCCAGGACGGGCCCTAAATTGCCATTTTCCGGGCCTGCCGATTAATGTTGCTGGGAGCGGATTCGCTGTTTGTATCGTGCGCTAGTTGAATACTGGTGCCCTTAGCAGGCAGGGATACGCGGGGCTATAGCTCAGTCGGTTAGAGCCGCGGACTCATAATCCGCTGGTCCCGGGTTCGAGCCCCGGTGGCCCCACTCTTTGGGATTCTCATCACAAAGTGCCAGCGTACAGGGTGAATCTTTGTAATCTGAAGAAGCCTTAATTCTTCTCTTTCGGAGGTTCTCCCGATGTCTCGCTCTCTTGGTTTGATGGTAACTACTCTGGGCGCTGCCGCACTACTTGTAGGCTGCGGTGGGGGAGGCTCCGATTCTCAACCTACGTCGGAGCCAGCCACGACGACATCGCAGACCACCACTTCCTCTTCTAGCTCGGCTACTTCCACTACTTCTTCTGTCCAGCCTTCTGAAGTAACCCCGCCGCCGACGGAACCGGCGGTGCAGCCAGAGGTAAGTCCCGCGCAGGTAATGGAAGAAACCGTCCAGCAACAAGCCGGATTTTTGGCTCCACCAGCGGACGTTGATGCAAATGTCGATCCTGATGCAGGCGCCTACGTTGAACAGCCGGCTCCGGAAGCACCAGCTGTTGAGGAACAGCAGGCTCCAGCGCCGGCGCCAGCGGCTGCTTACTATCCGAACTGTGCAGCGGTTCGTGCTGCTGGTGCAGCCCCGATCTATGCGGGAGATCCTGGCTACAGCTCCGATCTCGATCGCGACGGTGACGGCGTAGCTTGTGAAAACTAGCTAAACGGCAACTGTTAAGGAGAAGGCATTTGCGCGGCGTCGCCAAGCATGTGCCCTTTCTTGTCGTGCCTGCCTAGTTGATAAATAGTGGCAGCAGGAACGCCATGCCGGTGCTCCAGACAAGGTGGAGCGTGGTGGTAGAAGAACAGGAAATTGGGCGCATCGTGTTCTTGGGTGGGCTGCGTCCTTCGGATGAAGAGCTCTCGGAGCGTCTGCAGGGCGCTATTGGTCCGGATTGGATTCGCCATGAGATTACGCCGATTTCGGTGCGCGATGTGGTCTTCTACCTGGCTAGCGCGGCGGAGCTACCAGCTGATGCGAATCGCACTTTCGATATTGGCGGCCCGGACACTCTGGAATACGCCTTCATGATGAAGGAGTACGCGAAGACGGAAGGCTTGTTGCCGCGCTTGGCGTTCTCCGCGCCGGTGACCACCCCGGAGTTGGCTGCTCGGTGGATTGCTTTGGTGACGCCGATTAAGACGGGCCTGGCGGAGCCGCTCATCGGCAGTCTGCTGCACAATACTGTGGCCAAGGAGCGCGACCTGGAAGAGATAGCCGCCACTACCGCAGCCTCAAACTCCCGAACTGGCAGCCGCCGGCCATCGCGTTCCCAATTGTCTGGACTGCGCTGTATGGGCCGGTGCGCTGACCGCAAGCTCTGCGGATTTAGTTCGTCGCGCCTGGAAGTCCGCACCTGAGCGCGGTGCGTTGCTAGCACCCTATACGGCATGGACGGGCTTTGCCACCGTGCTCAGTGCGGAGATTGCGCGATTGAATCGCAGACACTAGCACTGCGACTGCGCTAGAGGATTGTGACCCGGCCATGCCAGAACGGCCCGCTATTTACGCTAAATGAGGCGCCGGAGTTGCGATCGCCGTCTTTTTCGCAGGTAAGGGTGTCGCCAGCGGAATCGATGCGGCAATCGACGTTGTAGGTCTGGCCAGTGGTTGGGCTGGTGACTGTCACGGTCGTTTTCGGGACGGCAGTGACATGGGGGTTGCTTTGACTGTAGGTGTAGGTCGCTGCGGTGGCTGCCTTGTAGAGCTCCGCTACATAGGCACAGGAACTCATGCTGCCAGGGCGAACGGTGATGTCTGCGGGGAAGTCGTAGCAGTCGGTTGAAGCGATGGCATCGCCGTTGGGATAGGTGTTGCTGCCAGACTGGGTATCTGGATTTGCGGCAGCCCCGCTAGCGTCTTGGGCGTTGGTGCCCTCACTGCGATTGGCCAGAGTTGGCTGTGGACCTTGATGTTCCTTTGCCGCGTTTTCGCTGGAGGTTGAACGGGCGTCGGATTGCGTAGCGCCGGCAGCTTGAGAAAAGGAGGTTTCCGGCAGTGTCTGGGCAGAATCTTCGCTGTTGTTGCTGCAGCCGGTCAGAAGAAGCGTTGCTGCAAAGGACAGGGAAAATAGGCGAGAAGAGAGTTTGTGCATAGGAGTAATCTAAGCCGATTGCACAGCGCACTGCGGGAAAATGGGGAATCTTCCCCTACGTGCGTTCCTTGCCTAAATTTGGCTTCGCGGAGCGTGTCAAGTTTTTGTGTGGGGTTTGGTTTTCTTAGAGGTATTTATTGAAGCGGTCGGGGTAGGCCACAGCCATTTGGTTGATGGCTTGCTTCCAGCCGGAAACCTTTCCGCCCTCGACAAGTCGGCTCGCTGACGCTGCGGCCCGTTTCCTTTCTTGGCGCGTTGATCAGCGCGTTTGTCTTCAATAGTGCAGATCATCAACCACAGTGTCTTTAGCGCGGATTCGTCGTTGGTAAATTACACTCGATTGCGGGTGGCTTTACGCAGCTCATTGTTAAACGACTCGATAGAGTTCGTCGTGTAGATGACTTTCCTCGCTGCCGAAGGAAACTGTAAAAACTGCACGAACTGCTCCCACGCGTCCTGCCAGACTTTAACGGACCGGACGTATTTCTAACCCAGCTCAGAGCCTGCGAATTCCTCCAACGTCGCGGCAGCACTGGCCTCATCTGGGGCGGTGTAGATTTCTTCAACGCCGCTGACACTTTCTTCCGGTCCCCGTAGGCTACCCACCGGTTGGCGGCACGTATCAGGTGCACGACACAGGTTTGCACCATGAAACCAGGCGACCGCGTCAGGTAAGCCTTCAGCCCATCACAGCAGACAATTAAGACGTTCTTAACCCCACGGTTCGACAAGTTAGAGCTCACTTGTGCCCAAAACGACACTCCTTCTTCTTTAGCTATCCATAGTCCCAAGATGTGCTTGATTGCTTCGATATCAACGCCGATGGCCATGTAGGCAGACTTGTTGATCACCCAGTGAAGTGCCCCGAGTTTTGTTCCTAGGCATTTGCCTTGATTTCTATTATTTCCTGTGGCGGGATCTGCTTCCAAAAGGTCAAGTCCGCGTCCGTGGTTCGGGCGCTTGCCCGCATCAATATTTTTGTTTTCGTCCCACGCCGCACCCCTGCAGACGCTGGTAGCGTTTATACATACCGCAACCGACAGCCACGGGAGGCCTATTCTATGGACGGCGATGTTACTGTGCTGCTTGTATGCGCCGGGTTAGTGCTTGTCATGGTGCTCTACTGGACCTACTACATTAGGTGCGTGCGGAGGCAACCCAGATCGGAAAAGTGGTACGACGATGTCGACTTTGTAGGCGCAGAAAGTGATGGGGTCCTTTTCATTTATCCTTACTGCTCGCTCATTATGGGCGCTGGCGGCGCCATGGGGTTGGTCGCAAGTGCCAACCCTCCCGAGTTTGTCTACACGGTGCTGAAGGTTCCGCTCGTGGCAGCTTTCGTTGTCGGAGTCATTGGATTTACGGGCGCGGTCGGGGTTCCGCTTCCGTGGCCTTTTGTTCCTCGTTGGGTCGTCGATATCCGCAAAGCAAAGCGTGCCCGAAGGCGTGAGCGCAGACAAGCCAGAAAAAGGGAAAAGGAAGAATAGCTACTGCAGGAAGAGGCCATTTTGTGCAGCGTTCGCGGGGGTGGCAGCGTCACGCTGCTGCGAGCGTTGCATGAATCACCGCATTCACATGAGCAAATGGAATCCGCTCCTGCTCAATGCGCAGCCGGCCCGCAGTGAAGAGAAGGCGGTAGGCGCGCTGCTCTTCGGTGGTGAGGTGGGTAAGGGTGGCGGAGCCGTCGCCGGGGTCGGGGACAGCCAGGTGCTGGAATTCGGTGACGGTGGCTGTGTCCATGAGCAGTGACGTCGTGTGGGGGAAATGGGCGCGCACGGCGTTGAGGATGGCAAAGCCGGCGGCGTCGAGGTCGCCCCAGTAGGTGATGTCGATGAGGTTAAGCCAGTCCAGTGCGTGGAGTTGGTGGGCGGCGGTGCCGGCACCGAGGAGGGCGACGGTGGGAGGGGAGGCGTCGGCAAGCGTGGGCAGTGCCAGGAAGGTTTGTTTGTTCTCCACGATGAGCACCCGGGGTGGGGTGTCGGGGAAGAGGGTTGCGGCGTCGGCGAGGGGGATTTCGATATCGGAGAGTGCCGGGGCGTGGTTGAGGTAGCGCAGGCGCAGGCGGGCGTCACTGCGGCGCAGGCCCAAGTCCGTGATGCCGAAAGGAGCAAGGAGTGCCAGGAGCAGGCGGCGGTGGGTGCCTATCCATTTGCCGTCCACACCTTCCACCGGCACGGCGCGCTCCCACTCGCCGGAGTCAGGGTTGGCGCGCAGCCAGGTCAGGCACGGTCCTAGGCATTTCAGATCATAGGCGCTTAAATCCTTCCATTGGGTATAGCTGCGGCGGACGGTATAAGTGAAGTCCTGGGAGTCCGGAAAGATGGCGGCGATGTCCTGGGTGCGCTGGAGGGCCCTGTCGTAGTCGGACATCAGGCCCGCGACGGTAGCGATGCGCGCGGCGCCGGTGAGTACTGCGCGTGTGGGAACGTCGTTGGTGCCAAGGCCCGCGCGGGACCAATTTCGGGATTCATAGATGACCTCTTCCTGGTGTGGCCAGCGCTGCCAGGCACGGATGAAGCCCTGCGTGGC
>NZ_KV788605.1:0-15672 GCF_001807365.1 Corynebacterium sp. HMSC06G04
CTCCTCGCTCTCGAAGCGACTCGGAATAACTTACTCACTTCTTTGATTAGTGTCAAATCCGTGAAGAAGAATTCATCCGAACCACAACTTGTTAACCTTGCGGCCACCTCGTTGCGACTTGAAATAATTTAGCGCGCACTAGTGTTAGTACACAAATCGCCAGGTAAATCCACCATTTCGGAGACAAACCTGGCGTATCAAGCAACGCCCAGCGGGGGCGACGTCGCCAAGCAGCTAGTGATAGCACGCCAGCAGACCGTCGGGGCCGTCGATAACCGTGATGGGCGTATTGAAGATTGGGGTCAGCACCTCATCGCGCATGACCTCCTCCGGATCACCGAAGGCCACCACTTCCCCATTCTTCACCGCACAGATGTGATCGGCGTAGCGGGCAGCGAAGTTGATGTCATGCAAAACGATGATGATCGTGCGCCCGAAGTTCTGCGCGGCCTCCTTGAGGTGCTTCATCATTTCCACGGAGTGCGCGATATCAAGGTTGTTGAGAGGCTCGTCCAGCAAAACGTAATCAGTCTCCTGACACAGGACCATCGCCACATACGCGCGCTGACGCTGGCCGCCCGAGAGCTGATCCAGGTAGCGGTCCTCCAAATCGCTGAGGTGAAGGAAGTCAATGTACTTGGAGATGATCTCCTCGTCCTCAGCCGTCAGGCGGCCATGCGAGTACGGGAAGCGGCCAAACCCCACGAGCTGACGCACCGTCAGCTTCGTGATGAAGTGGTTCTCCTGCCGTAGGATGGACAAAATCTTGGCCAAGTCCTGGGACTTGGTAGAGGTGATGTCCAATCCAGCGACCTCAATGGTGCCTTCGTCGATATCGAGCAAACGCCCCACCATCGTCAGCAGCGTGGACTTGCCGGCACCGTTGGGCCCCACAAGCGCGGTGATACCGCCGGCCGGAATGTCGAGGGACACTGGGCCAATGTTCGTCTCGTGGGAATAGGTCTTCGCAACGTTATTGAGTGTGATCACAGTCTGCCCTTTCGCAAAATGACGATGAGGAATACCGAGCCGCCGACAAGCTCAATGATGATGGATACAACGCCCTGCGCGTAGAAGACGTGCTGCATCAGGAAGTACGCACCCGTGAGCACAGCAAAGGCGGTGGCGATGGCCATGGGGAACAAGTATCGGTGGTCGTAGGTTTCCGCGAACTGGTAGGCCAAGGTTGCCACCAAGAATCCGAGGAAGGTCATGGGACCTACGAGCGAGGTGGTGGTGGCCATGAGAACTGATACCAGGATCAGAGTAAAGATTGCGTTGAACTTGTGATTCACGCCGAGGTTGGTGGCAGCCTCGCGACCAAGCGAGAGCACGTTGAGGCGGCGGGAATGAAAGAAAAGCAACGCCGTCGCCGCAATCACCAGTGGAATTGCGATGGGATAATACTCAGTCTCAGCATTGTTGACCGAGCCAAACAGTCGCGCCGTCAGCACGTCAAACTCGCTGGGTGTCAGCATGCGCTGCATCAGAGTGGACAGCGATCCAAGTCCGCCACCAATGACCACGCCGACCAATAGCATCGCATGCATGTTGTTGCTGCGGTTTGTCAGCAGCCACGAGTACAGGATGAGTGAGAGCACAATCATCACTGTCATCTGGAACAGGAATGTGCCCATGTTGCGGGCTTCCGTGAGGCCCGTGGCGCCTAGGAAGAAGATGGTCGCAGTATTAATCGCCGCGTAGAGCGATTCAAAGCCCATGATGGACGGGGTCAGGATGCGGTTATTGGTGACCGTATGAAAGGCCACGGTCGCAACGGCTTGACACACAGCCACGATAGCCATGGCGGTCACGGCGTCGGCACGGCGTTGCGCGATGAGCCACCACTTACGCGTTCCGAAGTCCATGGGGTTGTCATACGCCAGCAGGCCAAACGCGAAGAGTGCGCCCGCCACGATGAGCGCCACCAAGATGAGCCAGTACTTGCGCGCTGCTTTGGCCGACTGGAAGGAGCCCACATAGCGCTGCTTGGCGACGTCGCCTGTGCGCTGCTCTGTCTTAACGCTCACGGGTGGACCTCACAATCAGGAATACGAAGACCGCCGCGCCGACCACGCCCAGGATGACGGATACGGGCAGCTCAAACGGCGAAATGACGGTTCGGCCGAGGAGGTCACACAACGTCACCGTGGCAATACCGAGCAGGCATACCCAAGGAAGGTTTGAACGCAGGTCATCGCCGCGGAACATGCTCACCGCATTGGGAACGATAAGCCCCAAGAAAGGCAGGGAGCCCACGACCACGGTGACCACGCCAGTGGCCACAGCGATGAGCCCGGTGCCGATGAGGATCATTCGGTTGTAATTCAGGCCCACGTTGGTGGCGATTTCTTCGCCCAAGCCTGCGACCGTGAGTTTGTCCGCGTAGAAGAACACCGCGAGCAGCACCAACAACACGATCCACAGCACCTCGTACTGGCCCTCGTACACGGAGGTGAACGAGCCCATGAACCAGATCCCCAGCTGCTGCAGTTTGTCGGTGGTCAGAGCCACGAAAGAGGACACCGCGCTGACGACGGCACCCAGCATGATGCCGATGATCGGCACGATGAGCGAGGAGCGCAACGTGACTCGGCGCAAGAAAGCGAAAAAGACCATCGTGCCGATGAAAGAGAACACAACAGAAATGACCATGCGGCCAAGCACCGACGAGTGCGGGAGCACGATCATCGAAAAGAGAAGGCCGAGGCCTGCCCATTCCGTGGTACCCGTTGTCGTGGGTTCAACGAAGCGATTCTGGGTGAGCAGCTGCATCACCAAACCACTCATCGCCATTGCCGCGCCCGCGAGCACCAGGGCGATGGTGCGCGGAATGCGCGTGGTCATAAACATGTCGCGGCCGTCGTCGTGATCAAGGATCGAATACTCCCCCACCATGAGCGAAAGGAGGAGCAACGCCGCTACAGCCACGACGCCGAGCAACAGCTTCCAAGTGAAAAGCTTGCCGCGGGAACGGCGCGCGGGTGGTGCTTCTTGAACCGCGGTTTTCTCTGCTGAAGTCAAAATTTATCTCTTTCACACCAAAAACCGGAAAGCCTTTCGGCGTTCCGGTTTCGGTTCTATTTGCGCAGTTTAGGACTGCTTCTCAAAGGCATCAGCCAGAGCGTTGAGAATCTCAGTGTAGGTAATGATGCTCTCGTTGACGTAGGTATCAGCCGGGGCAACGTAGACGTTGCCTTCCTTGACTGCGGTCACGTTCTTCAGCGCAGCATTCTCGTTAACGAGTTTGTCGCCCGGAACGTGTTCTTCGCCTTCCTTGCTGACGGCTGCGTCGCGGTCCATGACGAGGATCCAGTCCGGGTTGGACTCAGCGATTGCCTCGACGGAGATGTCGTCGCCCTCGTGGTCATCGGTTCCTTCCGGAACCTCAAGAGCCGGGGTCATACCGATGAGATCGAAAACCGGGCCGTAGGTGCGGCCGATCTTCGGCGCAATGTAGCCGATCTCGCCACCGGAGGTGTTCACTGCCATGACCTTCTTGGAAGGATCATAAGCTTCCTTGGCGCGCTTTGCGGCTGCGTCGAAGTCCTCGATGAGCTTGGCTGCGTCCTCTTCGTGTCCGAAGGTCTGGCCCAGTGCCTCGGTGTGGCGCTTGAGTTCTTCGAAGAAGTCCTTGTCATCGCGCGGCTCAAAGTCGAGCACGGGGACATCTTCCACCAGCTTTTCGATGTCTTCCTGGTGCTGCTCGAAGCGCTGGCCGTTCCAGACCACATCCGGTTCCGCAGCGACGAGAGATTCCAGATCCGGCTCGCGGTGGGAACCGAGGTCAGCTGCGACGGTGTCCTTGTTGTAGACATCGCGCACGGTGGAAGGAACCAGCTTCAGCGGTGCGGCGGCAATCTTGACATCCCAGTCAGCAAGAATCTCGAAAGCGCGGTTGTCCGTAACGGCCGGGGCAGAAACCGGGGCAGCAATCTTCTTCTCACCGAAGTTGTCCTCGAGAGTGATCTCCGTGGTCTCGGAGGAGGACGCTGCGGAGGTGTCAGAAGAACCGGAGGTGGACTCTTCTGCAGAAGAGCAAGCGGTCAGAGCCATCGACAGGGCTGCGACGGACGCGACGAGAGAACGACGAATCTTGGCGGTCATGATGTCCTTTTCGAAAGGTTTTCAAATACTCGCCTAACCTAACTGATGTAAGCCTTACCTTTCAAGCAGTTTTTGTTAGGCAAGCCTACAAATGCAATAAAATATAGGTTGAACTGCGCAAAGAGGCGGTTACCCCCACCCCCTTGCACAGTGCAAGAAAACCTACTCCGAGCCTACTCGGCGCCTAGTCCGCGGACGATTCCGCCAAGAGATCCGCCACCGCAACAGCGCCCTGTTCGGCAAACTCCGCATTCGCTGCCGCGCGCATTTTCATGTCCGCCAAGTAGTCAATCGCTACTTGGGCCAAGCCTGCTGCGGAGTCCACTGCGGCGTCGACAGCCGCATCCGTTGCGGCCCAGCGAGCGAAGTCCTCGGTATGCAGGGCAACGTCGGACGGAGAGACCTTGACCATCGGGTGAATGCCCGGCACAAGGTGCGAGACGTTACCGAAGTCCGTGGACGCGGCAAGGGTCTCCGGCACGGTTCCCGCGGGAAGCGCCGTCCTTCCGCGCAGCGTTTGCGTGCGTGTCCACCGCTCCACCAGCGCCTCGTTGTTGCGCACCGGCAGCGTCATCGGGTGCTCGTCCCATTCGACATCGACCTGGACGCCGGCCATTAGCGCAGCCCCCTCAACGATTTCGTTAACGCGTTGGGACAAATCCATGAGGGTCTGGTTACCCAAGGAACGCACATAGATGTGCATCGAGGCTTCACGCGGAATCACCGAAGGTCGCGCTCCCCCGCCCATGATGGCGTGGACACGATCGCTCGGAGGCATCTGCTGACGCATCAGGCCAATGCCCTGGTAGGCCAAGGATGCTGCGTCGAGGGCGTTGCGCCCCATGAAAGGTTGCGAACTCGCGTGCGCCGCCACGCCGCGAAAGTACACGTTGACGCTGCGGCGCCCGACCCACGCGTGCGAGCCAATGTCATAGCCAAAGCCGTGGATCATCATCGCTGCATCCACGGAGTCAAGGCTGCCGCCACGGATCATGTACTCCTTGCCCGAATGCCCCTCCTCGGCCGGGGTGCCCTGCAGCAGCAAGCGCCCCTCGACGCCGCCGTTCTTACACAGCGCCTCGACCGCAGATAGGAATCCGCCCACGCCCGCGGCAGCGATGACGTTGTGACCACAGCCGTGCCCGATACCGGGCAGCGCGTCATACTCGGCCATGATTGCCACGGTGGGATGAGATGACGCATCGAAGTTCGGGCTCCTCCACTCCGCCTCGAAAGCGGTTTCCACCCCGTAAACACCGCGTCGGACGGGGAAACCGCGTTGCTCCACGACGTCGGCAAGCATGCCCATCGAGCGGTGCTCCTCGAAGGCCGTCTCTGGGTGAGCATGCAAATCCTGCACGATGTGGGCGGCAAGCTCGCGGTTGGCGTCAGCGCTTTCCGACGCCGCCTTCCACAGCACGTCCTGCCCCGCATAAGCCTCAGCCAGGGATGCTTGTGCTCCCGCGTTGGCTGCTTGGGCGGCCGCCACGCGCTGCGCAATGAGCTGCTCCGTGGCCTCCAAATATGCCGTTGATGGATTGTTTCTTGCGTGATTGTCGCTATCGCACACGTTATCCCTCGATGAAAATGTTGTTGCCCGGACCCAGCGGTAGGTCTGCGTAGAACCAGATGGCCAGCAGGATTGCCCACGCGGTGAAGAACGGAACCACGTATGGCATCAGGCGCGACATCAGGGTGCCCAGGCCTGCCTTCGGCTCGTAGCGCTGCAGGAATCCTAGCATCACGATCATGTACGGGTTCAGCGGAGTGATGATTTGAGTTGCAGAGTCACCCACACGGAAAGCGCTCTGAATGAAGGCCGGCTCGTAGCCCAGCAGTGCGAACATCGGAACGAACACTGCCGCCATCAGGGTCCACATCGAAGAACCGGAGATGATGAGCAGGTTCAGGCACGAGGCCAGGACGATGAACGCGAGGACCGCGCCGAAGCCGGTGAGACCGATGGATTCCAGGAATGCCGCGCCCTTGACCGCGGTAAAAGTACCGATGCCGGTCCACGCAAACAGCGCCACGAACTGGCCCAAGATGAAGGCCAGGATGAGGAAGCTCAACATGTCTTTCAGCGAGCCAATCATCATGTCGACGACGTCCTTGATGCCGTTGACGGTGCCCACGGCCTTGCCGTAGACCACACCGAGCACGAGGAAGTACAGGAAGACGATGAAAACGATGGAGCTCATCAGCGGAGACTTCGGCAGGAAGCCGCCGGTCTCGTTACGCCACGGGGATTCTGGCAGAAGAATGGCGAACAACAGTGCCGCGGTAACGATGACGGTGGCAACTACAGACCACACCAGGCCTTTGCTTTCAGTCGGGGAAAGCTCTGCGGAGAGCTCCTCGCCGTTTTCGTCGCGGTCGCCGCGGTGTGCGGCCTCTTCCGGATCGATGTCCTCTTCGGTAGGCACTTCCTGTTTCCACATGCGCGGCTCGATGACGCGGTCAGTGATGTAACCGGCCAAGACACCGAGAACGATGGAAGATGCCACGTTGAAGAAGTAGTTGGACATTGCGTTCACGTCAGAGAACTCCATGCCCGGCAGGGTCTCCATAACCGCGGTGGTAATACCTGCGAACAGCGCATCCAAGGAGGTTGGGACCAGTGCGGTGGAGTAGCCAGCGCCAACGGCAGCGAAGCCACCGATGAGGCCTGCGACAGGGTGGCGACCGGCTGCCTTGAACACCATCGCCGCCAGTGGCGGAACGATAACGAAGGCAGCGTCAGCCATGACCGATGCGGTCACGCCAATGACGCCGACTGCGTAAGGCAAAACCCATGGCTTCGCAGAGCCGAAGAGCTTGCGAATGAGGGCGGAGAGCATTCCGGAGCGCTCGGCCACGCCGACTGCCAGCATGATGGGCAGCACCGTAACCAACGGCGGGAAGTTGATGTAATTCTCGCCCATCGTGGTGGTAAACCACGACATGCCCTCGCCGGTGAACAAGCCCTTGACGGGCTGGATTTCATCAGATCCAGGCACCTGCACCTTGATGTCCATCCACGCCATGATGGAAGAAGCAACGCCGGTGATGAGGAACAGGATCAGGAAGATGGTAAACGGCTCTGGCAGCTTGTTGCCTACGTATTCAACGCCGTTGAGAAACTAATCGAGCCAACCGCCCGTGGCCGGCTTGCTCTTCGCAGCCTTTGCAGGGCTAGCGCTGGATTGAGGGGCACGCGTTGTCTTATCTGCGACAGGCATGGGTGGCCTCCTTCATCAAAGATTCTTTGCAATGTAACATACACTACATTGAAAAAGTGAGGCACATCTCAATCTTGGCCCAATTGCCACTGCCAACTTTTGATTTCCGTACGAAAGAAACATGCATTCGAACCATCAAATGCAGCCAAACTGGTGCTTGTGAGCCGCTTCGATGGTTCGAATGCAGGTCAGGCTTCGCGACGCCGCGCTAACAGCGCAGGTATGAGAAAAGCCCCAGCTAAACATCGTTTAGCTGGGGCAAGTGGTGGAGCCGCCGGGAATTGAACCCGGGTCCTTCGTCACCTCGCCAGGGCTTCTCCGTGCGCAGTTTGCACAGGATCTCTACTCGGCCCTCCGGCACGGGCAAACACGTTCCGGATGATGGGCCCAGTTGCTCTAGAAGTCCCCTTCCGGCCGAACAACAAACCAGAAAGGCAAGTTCCTTAGTCGATGCCAGGAACCAGGTCAGGAACTAAACCTGGGCTGACAGACACGCGTCGCTGAAATTAGGCAGCGAGGGCGTGTCACGCTGAGAGTTCTTCTCTGCGTTTATTGGTTGCTGCGACGCTTACGGTGGTCTCCAGCCTGCACCGGCACGCTTCCCCTGGCTCAATGTACGAAGTCGAAACCAAGTCGACCCCATTAACCTACAGAGCGGGTATGTGCAATTCTCTGCGGTTTGCTCTACGCTACTCCAACACCGGCTTAAGGCTCAAGTCCCCCGGCATAAACCTTATGTGGTTCATCGCTGCCCTATTGCGCATCCAGCCATTCTTTGAGAACCGTAGCGTGGTTTACCTCGCGGTCCTTGGCGGCGAAGATAAGCGTTACTGCGCCCTTTTCCGCGAGGCGGCGCAGGTTTTCCATATCTTCGGCTTCGTTCGCGTCGAGCTCAGACTTATAACGCTTGGAGAACTCACCGAATGAATCCGCGTCGTGGTTCCACCACTTGCGCAGCTCAGGGCTGGGAGCTACGTCTTTGAGCCAATAGTCCGGCGCCAAGTCATCCTTGCTTATCCCGCGCGGCCAGAGCCTGTCCACGAGCACCGACTTGCCGGTTACTTTTGTCTCGCCCTTGACGACGTCGTGCGCCTTTGCAGTATGAATCATGGTACCCAGGCTACGTCGTGGCGGCGCTTTAAGCGTTGATTCCCTTGATGCGGCGCCCCAGTTCGCGGGTGATTTCGCGGTCTTGATCGCGGCGCTTGATGGCCTCCCGCTTGTCGTAGTCCTGCTTACCCTGGGCAAGGCCCAACTCGCACTTGGCGCGGCCATCTTTCAGATAGACCTTGAGCGGCACCAGAGTCTTGTTGCCATCGCGCACCTGGCCCATGAGCTTGTCAATCTCACGGCGGTGCAGCAGCAGCTTGCGGGTGCGCTTTGGCGAGTGGTTTGTCCAGGTTCCCTGCGAGTACTCAGGGATGTGGAGGTTGCGGATATAAACCTCGCCGTCGTCGATGGTTGCGAACGCATCGACGAGCGAGATTTTGCCCTCACGCATTGACTTGATTTCGGTTCCCACCAGGACCATGCCGCATTCGAGGGTATCGAGAATCTTGTAATCGTGACGGGCACGGCGATTGGTGGCTAGGGTCGTGTTGTTATCGACCGCTGCTTTCTTCTTTGCCTTCTTCGCCATAATTTCTACAACTATACGCGGTGCTTACTTGCGCACATAAGCGCGCAGGGTAATCTGCGCCGTCAGTGCAGCAAAAATCAGAGCGAATACACCCACGATAGGCAGAGCAACCCAAATGTCCGAGCTCTTAATCGGTGCCAGAAGCTGCGATTCGTAGAGATTCTTCAGCGAGGGGTCAACCACCGCGGACTTGCCTGCGGAGATGCCCACGCCAGCGAGCACGACGCCGATCAGCGTTCCAAGGAGTGCTTCCAACACGAACGGAGCCTGGGTCATCCAGCGGGATGCGCCCACCATGCGCATAATCGAGGTCTCACGGGAACGGTTGAAAGCAGCAATCTGAACCATGTTCGCGATCAGGAAAATAGCTGCGATTGCCATCACGGCTGCGAGCACGAAGGTCGCATTGCGGATGGCGTCCAAGTTATGGGCGGCACCGCGGACTTCTTCTTGCTGGTCAATGATTTCGCTGACTGCCGGGTTGTCTTTGATGGCGTCGATTGGCGCGGTATCCGTGGGATCGACCAAGCGGACGTGGAAGGCCGCTGGCAGCGCGTCGGGAGAGGTCTCCTCCACCATCACAGGATCGGTCTCCTGGAAAAGCTCGACGAAGCGGTCGTAGGACGCCTGACGGTCACGATAATTCACCGATTCCACGTCATCGTCGCTTTCCAGCTGCTTCTTCAAGTCAGCGCATTCCGAGGAACTACATTTCGGATCGTTTGCGGAGATATCCTCATTGAGCTGAACCATGACTTCCACGCGCTCCAAGTAGATCTCCTTGGTGTCGTTAGTCATGTTGGTCACCAGCACGCCGGCGACAACCAGCGCTACGGAAATGGCGGTCGTGATAACCATCGCCACCGTCATGGTCAGGTTGCGGCCGAGCCCCTTAAAAGCCTCGCGTAAAACTAGTCCTAGTTGCATTTACAGAGCCTCTCCGTACAGTGCGTGGTCTTCGTCGCGAACGAGCTTGCCGTTGTGCAGCTCGAGAACGCGCTGGCGGGCATCATTGACGGCACGCGCATTGTGCGTAGACATGATGACTGTAGTGCCGCGGCGGTTGATCTGGGATAGCAATCCCAAAATCTCCGAGGCAGTACCCGGGTCCAGGTTGCCCGTCGGCTCATCTGCAAGGACCAACTTGGGGCGGTTAACAAAGGCACGTGCCACGGCAACGCGCTGCTGCTCACCACCGGAAAGCTCATGCGGCATGCGGTGCTGTTTGGAACCCAACCCCACCATCTCCAGAACTTCCGGTACCGCTTTGTCGATCTTGGACTTCTTCTTTCCAATGACCTCGAGCGCGAAGGCCACGTTTTGGTAGACGTTCAGCTTCGGCAGCAGGCGGAAGTCTTGGAAGACGTAGCCGATGGACTGGCGCAGCTTATTGATCTGGCGGCCTTTCAGCGCATTGACGTGGAAATCGCCGAAGTGAATGTCGCCGGAGGAAACATTCGTCTCACGCACCATCAGCTGTAGGAATGTCGACTTACCAGAGCCGGAGGGCCCGATCAGGAAGACGAATTCGCCGTCATCGATCTGAAACGAGACGTCGTCAAGCGCAGGCCTTGTCGACGTCTTATAAACCTTGGACACATTTTCAAAGGTGATCACTCAAGCCACATTAGCAACATGAGTTAACAACGGAAAGTGTAAAACTAACTTTCCTGCTCTGCCTTCTGCGCCTCAGCCATACGCCAGCGGATTCCGGCCTCCAAGAATCCATCCAGGTCACCGTCGAGCACTTTCGATGGATCGCCCACCTCATAGTTGGTGCGCAAGTCCTTGACCATCTGATACGGATGCAGGACATACGAGCGCATTTGGTTTCCCCACGAGGCATTGCCGCCTGCGCCGAGCGCATCCATCTCCGCCTGTTCTTCCTGACGCTTGCGCTCCAAAAGCTTGGCCTGCAGCACGCGCATCGCCGAGGCTTTGTTCTGGATCTGGGATTTTTCGTTCTGGCAGGTCACCACGATGCCGGTCGGAATGTGCGTCAGACGCACCGCGGAATCCGTAGTATTAACTGATTGGCCGCCAGGGCCCGAAGAGCGATAGACATCGACGCGCACGTCCGCATCCGGAATATCGATATGGTCGGTCTGCTCCACCACCGGCAGCACCTCCACCTCAGCGAAGGAGGTCTGGCGCCGGCCCTGATTATCGAACGGCGAGATGCGGACCAAACGGTGGGCGCCCTGTTCTACAGAAAGCTGGCCGTACATGTACTCGCCGTGCACCACGAAGGTGGCCGACTTGATGCCCGCCTCCTCTGCATAAGAAATGTCGTAGACATCCACCTTATGGCCATTCTTTTCCGCCCAGCGCACGTACATACGCATGAGCATCTCGGCCCAGTCCGCCGCATCCACGCCACCCGCACCGGAACGGATATTAATAACGGCCTCGCGCGGGTCATACTCTCCAGAGAGCATCGTGGTCACTTCCAGCGCCTCGATGAGGCTGCCCAGTTCGTCTAGCTCGTCGTCGGCAAGCGAGGTGTCCCCCTCTTCCTCCGCCAACTCGTACATAACCGGCATATCGTCCACGCGCGAACGCAGCGATTCCAGCTTGCGAATCTTGGCCTGCGCGGCCGAAAGCGCGGAAGTCACCTGCTGCGCGTGGGCCGGATCATCCCACAAAGAGGGGTCACCAGCCTGAGCTTCGAGCTCACGAACCTGCTCAGCTAAAGCTGCAGGATCCATGACCTTTTCAATGGTCGTAAGGGTGGAATCCAATTCGGCAAGACGGGCTGATTGTTCGGGACGCATAGCCCTCAAGTCTACCTGCGCGGCACACACAATTAGCCATCGGCCGCATTTAGCGGGACAATAGCTCCATGACTCAACAGCCGAGCTTGAATGAGATGATCGACGCGATCACCAAGACCTTTCTGGTAGCTCACGTAGACGATACCGACGCACACCTTGCGCAGGCACTCGTTTACAACGCAGGCCGCCTGGCATGGCGCATGCGTGAGCAGGGCATTGACGTCGATCAGAAGACCTCCATTTCTGATGTCGTCACCGATGCAGACCGCGCCACCGAGCGCTTCGTTGCCGGCGTGCTCGAGGTGGTGCGCCCCGAGGACGGCATCCTCGGCGAGGAGGGCGCTACCCGCCCTTCCACCTCGGGACGCAACTGGGTCATCGACCCGGTAGACGGTACCTATAACTTCGCATCTGGCTCGGACTACTGGTGCTCGGCGCTCGCGCTTACCGACGCCGAGGGCGTCATCATGGGCGCAGTGCACCGCCCCGCCATGGGCTACACCTGGTTCGGCGGCCGTGACTTTCCTACTTCCCGTGATGGAAAGGACGTCGCCAAGCTGCAGGATAAACCGGCAAATGAAACCAGCATGGCAACCTACCTGCACCCTACATCCATTCAGGACCCAGAAATCCGCGCGGCCTGGCAGCGTGTGTCCGAGCACTTTGCTACAGTTCGCATGCTCGGCGCCGGTTCCGTGGACCTCTCCAGCGTTGCCGACGGCACCTGGGGTGCTTGGATGCAGCACAGCGTCGCGGACTGGGATTGGTTCCCGGGCAAAGCGCTGGTGGAGGCCGCAGGTGGCGCCGCCCGCAAGGTAGAAGCAGGCGGTGTGGAATGGTGCATCGCTGGTAATAAACAGGTTGTCGATCAAATGGAGGCATGGCTCCGTGGGTAAGTTCAAAGAAGACTTAGGCCTCGCGCTCGAGCTGGCAGGTCACGCGGATGTCATCACGATGCACCGCTTTGAGGCTTCCGATCTTTCGGTCAAGGACAAGCCGGATATGTCCCCGGTTTCTGACGCTGACTTGGCCTGCGAGAAGCAGATTCGTGAGGCTCTCAAGCGCTCCCGTCCGCGCGACGAAGTCTTAGGTGAGGAATTCGGTGGCCCCCCCACCTTCAAGGGCCGCCAGTGGGTCATCGATCCAATCGATGGCACCAAGAACTTCGTGCGCGGCGTGCCGGTATGGGCCACGCTGATTGCTCTTTTGGAAGACGGTGAGCCTGTGGTTTCGGTGATTTCCGCGCCTGCTTTGCGACGTCGCTGGTACGCCGCCAAGGGCGGCGGCGCCTACCGCGTATTCGGCGGCGAGCCAAAGCGTCTACACGTCTCGCAGATTGACCAGCTCGAAAACGCCTCTCTGGCCATGGGCTCGTTGGCAGGCTGGGCTAAGCGCGGTTTGCGTGATTGCTTCGTGGAACTCTCCGAAAAGACCTGGCGTCTGCGCGGCTATGGCGACTTCTGGAACTACTGCTTGGTGGCAGAAGGCGCAGTCGACATTGCGGCAGAGCCTGAGGTCTCCCTCTGGGATCTTGCAGCGCCGTCTCTGCTGGTAACCGAGGCGGGTGGTAAGTTCACCGGCCTCAACGGTGAGGCCGGCCCGCACCACGGCTCTTCGGTGGCTAGCAACGGCCTGCTGCACACGGCAGCGCTGGAAGCGCTGAAACTGCACTAGACAAAACAATCACTAAAACGGCTACATGCCCCGCGCTTCAAACGCGGGGCATGTAGCCGTTTTGTGGGAGAGACTAGTTCTGCGGGAGCGTAAAGCCTGCTCCTACCCCACCGCGGCGGTTCATGTCCGCAAGGATTGCGTCCATGTTCATCGCTACGGTCGGATCGTGCAGAGCGCCCTGCAGCGGGGTGCGACAATCAGGCAGACCCGGGATAAGACCGCGGGAGATTGCACCGATGATGCGACCCTTGTACATAACCGGTGCGCCGGAATCACCTTCCATGGCGCAGACCTGGTTGATCTGGACTTCCTTGGCCTGCTGGTAGGTCATGCCACAGGTAGTGCCGGTTGCGACGCCAGTCTTGCAGGTGACAGCGCCCGGCTTGACATTGCCGCCAACCTCCGTGGCATGCACGCCATTGTAGTTGCGGGTTACCTCAGCCTTGGAGCCGAACTCGATGACCGAGTAGTCCAGGTAATCGTTCCTGGAGGCAATGGTGCCGGTTGGGCCAACCTGCCAGGAATCGGCGGAAGAAACTGGGTCACCGACGTTGCCGCAGTGTCCCGCGGTGATGCCTACCTTGCGGCCGGCTGCGTCGGTGCCTGCTGCGGTCAAGGTGCACATGGTGTCCTGACGAACATACAGCGGCGTACCTGGGCCGTACAAGGACTTTCCACGCGTCAACGCCGCATTGGATTCTTCAGGTACGCGCGGTGCGTCGAAGTAGGAACCAGGTACGCGATGCAACACGTAGTCATCGAAGGGCTTAGCGGCTGCCGCCTTGGAGAAAGCATCGTTCTTCCAGACGTAGTTCGGATCCGTGCCCTGTGGCTTAAAAGCTGGCTGCGTTGCCTGCTCAATCATGCCGACCGGGTTCGGGTTGGTCAGCGGTTGCGCGTACTGCTGGCTATCCGCATTCGCTTGTTCGATGACCGGCTGCACTGCGTTCTGGGCCTGGGACACTGCATCGTTGACGGCCGAATTCAGCGCTTTATTCTGTGCCTGAATTTGGTTCTGAACCTGGCCCTGCACTTGTGCCTGGGTCTGCGCAGCAGGCTGCTGCGTCTGCAGCATGTCACTTAAACCAGATTGCGCGCCGAAGCGAGCAAACTCATCGTTGACATGATTAACCACGGCATGCGCGGCGGCAGCTGGGTCGAATGGCTCGGCAGCAGGCAGCTCTTGGGCGCCTGCTGTGGGGCTCGCAAAGAAAAACGCACCTGCGAAAGCCGAGCCCACGATGACTTTCTTTAGGTGCGGAATGTGAAGCATGAACAAATCCCTCTATCTATCTTGCTATTGGTCTAGCAAGGCTCATCATTTCACGCGGATAGGTATTACGAAGCCCTAGTTTGCATCTGTTTCCAACCCGTTATCGTTTACACAGTTTCCGGGTGTACCCAAAACCTTTGGTTTACCTAAAAATGGCCGCTGTACTAGGTTTTCTTTGTAAAACGTCAAAGGGGCCTGGCCCCAACCCAACCGGGCTGGATATAAGGTGTCTACCTAACAGGGGCCAGGCCCAATCACCCACGAAGAAGCCTGCCGCATTCCACTAGGACACTCCATGAGCCACTTCCTCCAAGCAATCGGCATCACCGGACGCGGCACCGGAGGAGCAACCGGAAACCTGAAAAATATCCGCGAGCAGCTCCTACGCATCGCAGGTTCTTTCATCACTGTCCAAAGCGACGACGGCGTTCACGCACGCGGACGCAACACCCAAATCCTCGAAGACTGGAACCTCTGGTTCGACCCCCGCGACCCCAACCAGGGAAGCTTCATGGAATCAGAACTCGTCCTAACCCCCCAGTTCTTCAAGCACATTGCCGAAGCCCCCATCCCCATCGACCTCAATGTACTGCGCGAGCTCAACAAACCACGTTCGATGGACATTTACATCTGGCTTACCGTAAAGCAATACTGGCTGGCTAAAAACAACCGCGAAGCCTACACCTTCACTTGGGACATGATCGCCGCCAACTTCGCCACCTCAGAGATAACCTCTACGACTCAGATGCGAGACTTCAGACGACGCACAAAGGAAGCAATCGAAGAAGTTTCAAAGGTATGGCCGAACTCGGGAATTGAAGCCAACACAGACGGCGTAACGGTCACGAGGACTGCTCCATCAGTTCACCAGAAGCCACCGCGCCCCGAACTCGACTAAACCGAACACGGAAGACTAGCGCCCTACGGGGCGCTTTCTTTTTGCCCAAAACTGAAGTGTCCCGGGTTTTGTTCCTAGGCATTTGC
>NZ_KV788606.1:0-2664 GCF_001807365.1 Corynebacterium sp. HMSC06G04
TGCTGAGAGCGGCTTGTTGGTAGGGGTGTTGCGGAACGGTGGTAGGGCTGGATTCCGACTAGGTGGTAGGGCCGGGCCGCTGGCCCTGTTGGGGCCAGCGGCCGGGCTTCTAATCCGATCGACTACTCGTTGGCGCCATATGTGGCGCTTGCCAGGTGTTGGCGCATGTCGTAGTCGCCGAGTTCGATGCGCTGTCCGGCATTGAGTCTGCTGACCAGTGAGTCCGCGCCGATGGGGTCGGGTAGTTTCTTCACCCAGTAGGCGGCGGTTGTCTGGGAGACGATGATGGTCGGCAGTCTGCCGTCGCGGTCGAATATGATCTTGGTTAGGTCTTCTTGTCCGCGCTGGTTGATTCCTATGGTCAGGAAATCATCGAGGATGAGTACATCAATGTTTTGTAGCTTGCGCATTTTAGCTACATAGCGTTCATCTGCTGGCAGGAAGGCCCCTAATTCATCGACGAGCTGATCCAGCCGGTAGTACGCGACACTGTATTCAGCCTGGCAAGCAGCAATACCGATAGCGCAGGCGATGTAGGTTTTACCCGCACCGGTGGGCGCTAGGACGTGCACATTGGAAGGTTCGTCGCGCCAGGGTGTTGCGGCTAGTCGTTTGAGCTGGCGTAGATTCAACCCTCGTTCATCTGGGTTGATCAGCTCGGCGAGTGTTGCTCCCGGATAGCGGAATTTCGCCTGGGTGATGGCTTTTGCGATGTTGGTTTGCCGGCGCTTGGCCGCGGTTTCTTCCACGGCTTTGAGGAAGATTTCCTCCGGTAGAGCGGTGTTGGCGTCATCGGCGGCGACTAGGTCGAAAAAGATATCAGCGAAGGTGGAAAGACGCAGTTTACGCAGTGTAGCTCGGATGTCATCGTCAAGGTTGATGGTGGTCATGATGGTCTAGGCCTCCTTCTTCGGGATGTCGTAGTGGCTGGCTGGGCGCAGGAATACTGCATCAGGGATTGCGGTGATATCCACAATGCGCGACTGGGCGTGATCGGCCTGGACGGCTGGCGTTTGGTTGAGGGTGTGACCGTTGCGGGCGATGTCGGCCTGAATCCGCGCGATGACCTGCATGTTGGGTGCCAGGCTATGGTCAATGACTTGCTGGCAGGCAGGCTCAAGCGTGGTCTTGTTGTGCTTGTTGCCCAGCTTGACGAGCACGTTGCGGGCAGTGTGTAGCCCGCGGGGTACGGCTTTGGCGTTGCGTTCCAAAATTGAGGAGACGACCTTGGCCGTTGCCGGCCCAAATGATGATGCTCGAGCAAGCAGCTCGTCACGGGTAAGAGGTTTGACCCCGGCAATGTCCTTATCCGGGGTATGGGCTGGGTCAGTGCAATAGCGGTACTTGAACCCGTGCATACGTGAGTGCTCTGCGACTAGGTCGTCGCCGTCGAAGATGCTCACCAGGCTGTTGGTCAGCCGTGCCCGCAGGGTTTTGCCGATGTATTGGAACGGCACTGAGTAGTACTGGTAGTCGCAGCAGATGTGCCAGTTACGGTCGACTTTGACGTTTCGCCAGGACACTTCCGTAAACGGGGTATCTGGTAAGTCACGCATCATGGGCGCTTCATCAGCATCAAACAACTCTTTACGGGTTATCCCATCGGGCCTAGGCATATTCATGTTGATGTCGTCGACGCGCTGGGCGATAGCCTCATTGAGTTCATCAAGACTGTAGAAAGTGATCCCATCGAAGTAGCCGAGGATGCGCGAGTAGACGAGTTGGACGGCGCGTTCCACAGCGGCCTTATCCCGAGGTTTTCCAGGTCGGGCCGGTACGAGCAGGATGTCGTAGTAGTCGGCGAAGTCCGCGTAGCGTTGTTGAATGCGCCGGCCGGGCTTGTTCTTCACCGGCCGATAAGTCGCGGTCGGTGCGTTGTCAGGAACGATGATGCCAGGGCATTTACCGAGGTAGTCTAAGGCTTTCACATGGCAGGAAATCCAGTTGTCCATCTTCTCGTTAGCTGTTGCTGTCACAAACAACAGTGAAGAATAGGGGCAGATGGCCACGAATAAGCTGGCTTTCATGCCGACTTCACCGATGGCCTTGTCAATGATGGAAACCTTGTCGCCGGCCCAGTCGACATAGAGTTCCTGGCCTGGCTCGTGTTCGATAATCGAGGTCATTCCAGTGGTGCGGATGTGGGTGCGCAGGCGTTCGCAAAACTGGGAGTACTGATACTTCGACTCGCCTTCACCGACAGGTGCAGCAACGTAGTCCAGCCAGAGCTTGTGGCGGGTCAAGTGCTTGTTATTGGCTAGTCGCTTGGCGAGCTTTTCGAAGTCTGGCTGGTCGTAGCGCTTGCGACGGGCCCCGCGATGGTCGCTGAAGTGCTCGTCGAAGAATGATGGATCCAGCTGAGCAAACGACTCCTTGGTGATGCTCAGGTCCGCAATCAGTGTCTTGGTTTTGGCAATATCCCGGTTGGAACATCCCAACGCCGCAGAGATGGCAGCATAGCTTCCCCCGTCCAAACACATCGCCATGATGTCTTTGAAGTTGGCCATGAAAGGCCCTCCTTAAGGTCATGAAAGGTGATGACGCGCCGGCACAAGTTGTGCCAACGCCACCTATACAATGACCGAAAACAGAGAGCCCTACCATCTATCCGGAAAACCCCGACCAACTACGCGGATTGCCCCTACCAACTACGCCGAAACGGCA
>NZ_KV788607.1:0-3062 GCF_001807365.1 Corynebacterium sp. HMSC06G04
ACGCCGAACGGACACACATTCTGCTACTTAACCCTACTTTTTGGTTGTTCATGTTTCAGCTTCTCTACACATTCAAAGGACAACTGCACAATGACCTAAATCAGGCCGACTTGGCCTCAGTGGCTGCGCTTACCGCCATCCATTTTCATTTAATTGTCAATAAGCGTCGACGGGGATAGGCTGAGTGCATGGCACACGAGCACCACGACCACGATCACTCCAGCACGCCGCTGCGCGCACTCTTGATTGCGCTAGGCATTACCGGCACCGTCTTCTTCGCGGAGCTGATCGGCGGCTGGTTGGCGGGTTCGATGGCGCTGATGGCGGATGCGATGCACATGCTTTCCGACGCTGCGGGGTTGATCATCGCGGTGTTAGCGGTGTTGGTTGGGCGCCGACAAGCATCGGCTCAGGCCACGTACGGCTACCGACGAGTGGAGGTGCTTGCTGCACTGGCGAACGCAGTGATGGTGCTGGCGATCTCGGTGTGGATTGTCGTCGAGGCGGTGCGCCGCCTGCAGAGCCCGGCCGAAGTGCAGGGAAAAACGATGCTGATCATCGCGGTGATCGGCCTGGTGGCGAATGCGCTATCGGCGTGGGTTCTGCACCGGCACCGCAAATCCTCGATCAACGTGGAGGGCGCGTTCTTGCACGTGTTAGTGGATATGCTCGGCTCGGTCGCAGTAATCGTGGCCGGCATCGTGGTACTGACCACGGGGTTTGTGGCGGCGGACGTGATCGCCTCCCTAGCGATCGCGGCGATGGTGCTGCCGCGCGCCTGGCAGCTCATGCGGCTTTCGGCGAGCGTGCTGCTCGAGCAAGTCCCGGCGGACTTCGACGCCAGTGCGATCGAGCCCGCGCTGCGGCAGGTCGAGGGCGTTGCTGACATCCACGACCTGCACCTGTGGAGCCTGGACGGCGTGAACGTGCTCACGACCGTGCATATCGTGCGCGACGGCACCGTCGGCACCGGCCCGCTGTTGGATGCCGCCCAGCAGGCCCTGCGCGAACACGGTATCGAGCACTCCACCATCCAGATTGAGCACCCAGAGCACGAATCCCACGAGACGGTGTGCTGATTCCCTTCTAACCTGACTTAGGCCAATTTTGTGCGGAAGTTCGCGGCCGGTGATTACTTGGATGGTGGCAGTGAGGTCGGGCGGGAATGGTACGGCGGCGTGAATGGTTTCGCCGCCAACGACGAGTTGAAAGCTGCGGTATTTCTTGAGTGTTCTCACGAGGCGTTTGATGAAGTGACCACTGCGGGTCTCCATCAGGTGGGTCACGGCTAGTGCTGCCATCACAATATTGAGATGTGCTGTGATCGAGTTTTGTTTCCTCGCATAGATTGGGCGTGCTTTCAGGTCTGATTTCGACATCCGATACGACATTTTCAATGTGGAATAGCCTGCGGTAATGCCTGATAACCTCCTGGGCGGGAAGAGCGGTCAGGTCGGTTTCATAGCCTTTAATTCCGGCTAGGGCTCGGTGTTTGCAGCGAGAGCGTAGTTGACCTTCTTGTTCGGGGTGGAAAGATCGAAATAGCGGTTGCGCTTAATGGCGATTTCGCCGTCAACAGCGCGTTTGGCTTTTGCGACTTGCTCTTTGATTCCGCGCAGGCCGCGTCTGGCCCGATCATAGGAGTACTGGAAGTGGGTCACCGTATTCGGGGTTGTGTGTTTGCGCGCATCGCTTGCCGAGGCTTGTGTCCAGATCTGGCCGTGGGCGTAGGCTTCACCAGGGATTTCCCGCCGCCAGGTTTCAATCACCTCAGGCACGGTGGGGTTTCACCGACAAAATGTAGTGCAGACCTGCATCTATCAATGCTTGCTTGTTCGGAGGGTGTCAAGTTGTTTGTGTGTGGGGCTAGGTTTATAGGTATTTGTCGAAGCGGTCGGGGTAGGCAACGGCCATTTGGTTGATGGCTTGTTTCCAGCCGGAAACTCGGGCTCCTTCCATGAGTCTGCCGGCTGTCGCTGAGACTCGTTTGCCTTGCTTTGCCCTCTTTGCGGCTCGTTTGTCTTCGATGTTGCAGGTCATCAACCACAGCGTCTTTATCGCTGATTCATCGTTGGTGAACTGCACCCTGTTGCGGGTAGCTTTACGCAGTTCATTGTTAAACGACTCAATGGAGTTCGTCGTATAGATTACCTTTCTGGCTGCTGGTGGGAACTGGAGAAACGGTACGAAACGCGCCCACGCATCACGCCAGACCTTGACTGAGCGGGGATATTTCTCACCCAGCTCGGAGGCTTCAAATTCGTCTAAAGCAACCTGTGCTGTGGGCTCGTCCGTGGCAGTGTAAATCTTTTTCAACGCGGCTGATACGCCCCGGCGATCCCCGTAGGCTACCCACCGGTTAGCGGCGCGAATCAGGTGCACGATACAGGTTTGCACCATAGAGTTCGGCCAGGTTGCCTCAACTGCCTCTGGCAGGCCTTTCAGCCCGTCACAGCAGACGATAAAGACGTCCTTGACCCCACGGTTAGAAAGGTTGGCGCATACCTGCGCCCAGAATGAAGCGCCTTCTTCCTTGGCAATCCACAATCCTAAAATGTGCTTAATACCGTTGAGATCCACGCCGATTGCCATGTACGCAGATTTGTTGACTACTCGGCCGTCGTCGCGGACTTTAATGCGCAACGCGTCCAGGAAAACCACGGGGTAGAACTCGTCTAGCTGGCGGTTTTGCCAGATCATGACCTCATCGAGCACGGCGTCAGTAACCGCAGAAATCGTCTCATGGGAAATATCGACACGCATCGACGTTGCCATATGGTGCTGGATGTCCCTAATTGTCATCCCACCGGCGTACAAGCTGACGATCATGTCATCGACATCAGTCAAGCGCCTAGAACCTTTAGGGACCATAGTCGGCAAGAATGTTCCAGCCCGATCCCGAGGGACATCAACGGTGACTGGCCCGTAGTTAGAATCCACGGTCTTTGGATACGACCCGTTGCGGTAATTGTCTGTTCTAGCTGCAGCTTTAGCGCTCCTGTCGCCAGACTCGTAGCCCAGGTGGGCAGGGCCTGACCCCCGGAAAGTAGACACGTCGGGGT
>NZ_KV788608.1:0-131647 GCF_001807365.1 Corynebacterium sp. HMSC06G04
TCTACTCAAACGGAACAAAACCTGGGGCACTTCAGTCGATGGCGGCGTTGATCTGTGTGGGGCGTACCTGTGGCATGAGGTCGGCGAACCGTGACGGATGCGAGTTTGGGGTAATCGCCAGCGAGGTGTGCTGGTAGGTCGCTTCAATAAGCGCGAGGAATCCGTTGGCTTCAGCGACGGTAACGTCGAAGTATCCCACGTCGTCAAGGATGACTAAGTCCAGTTTGGCGAGTTTCGAAAAGCCTTTATGCGGGTCCAAGTCCGCAGCGTGCCGGTTAATGAGTTGGCCGAGGTTTTTCATTGTGAGCCACTTGACCTTCTTGCCGCGTTTAATCAGCTCGACTGCAAGTGCTTCGGTGAGCATGGATTTGCCAGTGCCTTGTGGCCCGCACAAAACGAGGGTGTCGTGGCGGTCCACCCAGTTCAGGGCTTTGAGGTGTTCTTGGCGTTCTACTGGGATGGTAGACCTGGCTGGGTCCCACGCGTCGAAACTTACCCCGGTAGGAAGTCCAGCATTTTTACGCCTGGTGACTAGAGCTGACTTGGCCCTGCTGAGTGCTTCTGCTTCGACAATGGTGCCTAGAAAATCTTCCAGGTGCCGGCGGTGAGCGTCATTGTCACATGATTGAAAGTAGTCAATGGCGGCACTTTTAAGCCCGGGTACTCGAAGCCTGGTTAGTTGTGCGGAAAGCCCTGCGGGAAGCTGGTAGTTGGGTGCGCTCATTTAGAACCATTCCTCCTCGTGCGCGTCGGCCTTGTGGTGTGAGGTCTTAGGTGGTGTGGGTGTGTAGAACCCGTCCCAGGAGTTCGAGGCATGTTCGATGGTTTCAGGTTCTGGGCCCTCGATATCAAAGGCCGTGCCGATTTTGGCTGCTAGGGCGTTGACTGGGTAGTTATCTGCCATGGCTTCGATATCGGTGCTGGTGATAAGGCCCGCGTCGATCGCGGCGCGAGCGATGTCATCAGCGAACCACTTCCCGCGCGTAGCGGCCAGCGTGACGAACAAACTCATGGTGTGTTTGATTTGCGGTGCGTGGTGGGTAACCCCAAAGCGCAGCCACGCTTCGGCACCAGGTCCGATGGCAAGGAAGTCTTTTTCTAGTTTCGAGCGAGGATTGACCTTGTAGTGGCCAGGCTCAGGCCGTTGGAAGGAGAAATGGTTCGGGTCGATGCGGCTGTCGCCGCGGGCTCCTTTGACATGGCGTGCGACTTCTTCCACCCCGTCGATGTCGTGGAAGTAGATTACGACCTCATCGACGTCTGGGCTGGATTGTTCTGTGATGTAGAATTGCTGGCCCATGAGTTCTTCAGGCACTGAGTACACCGCGTGCTGGTAGGTGATCATGGGCGTATTCGCCGGCACTTTCCGCAGTTCACCGAAGACACTCGGATGCGTGTCCACCGGCAGTGGCCCGAGGTGTTTAGCTTCGACTTCACGCAGTACTTCTGCAGGAACAAGCCCGGTTGTACGGTGTGGTCGGGCGTTGATCTTGTCCATAAACGCCTGGCATGCTGCTTCGAACTGGCCGAAGGTCTCGTAGGCGTCCACGAGATTCGTATCGCGGGGAAGAATGTCGTCTTTGGCTAGGCGTACGGCGTATTCGACTCCGCCTTTCGTGGCAGGGTCTGCCGGTGCACAGACTTGGATACTGACGCGGTAGTGCGACATGAACGATTCCATTGTCGGATTGAACTCCGGCAGGCCTGCGTGACGGCCTACAACTACGGTTTTCTCATTATCCGTGAGCACAAAGTCGGGTACTCCGCCGATAGCCCGAAAGCACCGGTCTAAGGCGGCGAGTACGGTAGTCATCTTTCGGTTACGCAGAGCAAAGACGACGTGGAATCGCGAGTAGGCAACCCAAGCCACAAACAACACGGTCTTCTTGCCATCGACTACTGGGCCGTCGCCGAAGTCGTACTGGAGCCATTTGCCTGGTGCGGTTACCCACCGCTGGTGTGCGCGCCGCGATGACGAGAGGCGGTATTCCTGTTTGAGCGTCGCGACGATGCGATGCGTGGTGCGCTGGCTTCCTTCAAAACCACGGTCCAGCAAAACCTCATAGACCACGTCAGCGCGGATCTTTCCGCCCGAGTTGATGATCAGTTCCTTGATGAATCCACGGTGCGCATCCGTAATCGACGGACGTGGCCCACGCACTGGCGGTGCGTCAGCGTGAGCGCGCACCACGCGTAGAACCGTGTTGTGCGAGACGTTATGTTCGTCGGCGACAGCACGCGCATTTTTTAAAATGGCGTAACGAGCCAGAATTTTCTGGCTTCTTCTGGAAGACTGCATAAAGGGTCTTCATCCTTTCGATAGATATGTCCGGCTAGACACTTCTATCGAACACTGGATGAAGACCCCCTTAGTTTTCTACCCCCGATAAAAACTCCCCAAACCCCTAAATCCCGTGTCCGCCACTGGTCAACTTTTCATGTCCGCCAACACCCCCCAATGAGGTGGTCACTTTCGTCTACAATCCTCAATGAAAATCACTTGATTAAATAACGAGTACGAGACAATAAGATGTCTGAGATGGCCCCTAGATATAGAAGAGGACAGGAAATGTCACCTTTCCGATACCTTCAACTTATTGCCCCCCTCACAGCGGCGACGTTCCTAACTTTGACAGTCACCCCTTCCGCAACGGCTGAACCGACCTTCCCGATATCGCAGATTCCCCAAGTTCAAGAGCCGCACACGGAAAGTCACGTTATTACAACACTCGGCTCTATCACCGATATCTTCTCTTGCGAACATCATCCAGCCCTTCGGTGGTGCAACTAAGTTGCCAACAATGAGCGAGCATGACATGGAAAAACGGGTCCTTATTGTCGATGATGACCCGCTGGTCCTGCACTCGTTTCGACAATATTTCGCTACCACTGAGGACATCCGTGTCGTAGCGGAAGCACGCAATGGAATCGAGGCACTCACTGCGATCGACAGTGTTAACGTCGATATCATTCTAGCTGACATCCACATGCCGGAGATGGACGGGGTGACGTTACTGCACGAAGTCCAACGTCGACTGAGTCCTCCTGTATTCGTAGCCATCACCGCGCTTGACAGTGACGAAACCATGCTCAAGGTGTTGGCAGGTGGCGGTGTCGGCTACATCATTAAAAGCTCACAGCCACAGGCAATTATCACTGCGGTCCGAGAGGCGATGACCGGTGGCACAACAGTTTCCCCGCAGGCCTTAAGCAGACTCATTGAGTACATACCGGGGAAAGTTCTCACACCAGCATCTCCCCAAACGAACCTTTCCCCAGTGTACGAAAGGCTTACCGAAGCAGAGACGCACGTCCTACAACATATATGCCAAGGGCTATCCAATGCTGAAATAGCTTCTGCGATGAAGTATTCCGAAGCGACAGTAAAAAAGCACGTCTCACATCTCATCGCATGTTTTGGCGTAACCTCAAGACTCAGTCTCGCAATCACGGTGATCCAATCAGGATTGGGAAAATCACTGTAAAATGGCTCTTCCGGTTTTAGAGTGCATTGATTAGTTCGCCGGGGGTTCGGGCGTGACACACGATATTGGGGTCCTTGACACAGCCCAACCACTACTCCCGCCTTGCTGCGCTCGTTGGGCTGCCGTTTCGGCGTAGTTGGTCGGGGTTTTCCGGATAGGTGGTAGGGCTCTTTGTTTTTGGTCATTGTATAGGTGGTGTTGGCACAACTTGTGTCGGCGCGTCATCACCTTTCATGACCTTAAGGAGGGCCTTTCATGGCCAACTTCAAAGACATCATGGCGATGTGTTTGGACGGGGGAAGCTATGCTGCCATCTCTGCGGCGTTGGGAGAGCGTGTCAAGTTTGTTTGTGTGTGGGGCTTGGTTTCAACGTGCCTAGTTCGTCAATTAGCTTCGCGATTTCAGGGTTAGCAAGAAGCTTCTTCTCAATCGCGTCAATCTTGGCCTTATCAGCCGGGTCTCGTCGTGCCACAGTAGTCATTCTGGCTTATCTCCTTATGCGGGATGGAATCCCACACACAAACCATCAGACACTCTCAGCGGATGCCTAACTCAGAAATTAGGCAAATATCATGATGATTATCGAGCCAATAATCGCGCAAATAATGGCGTACCCGCTGGATAGCCATGAGAGTTTTGACTTCTTTTCGGGCGTCTTATCTTTCTGCCCGGCCACGATGAGGGGATCGTCAAAGCCTCCGAAACTATCGAATCCGATTTCAAGAATGGTTCCAATTAGTATGGCAGCGATTCCAATGCACAGCACAATCGAGCTGTGAATCGGTACGGCGGGGGTTGACCACCACATTGGAATAGAAAACAGTACACAGCACAGCAGGGCAAGTAATCCGAAGGTAGCGGCGCCGAGTACTGGCTTTTGGACTATCAGTCGCAGTACGAATGCTAAAGGCTTTTCAGCACACAGCAGTAGTACTCCTACAATCCCAAAGACTGCTATTGTCGCCCAATCGAGGGGATGCGACGTTCCTGAGGCAAGGCCGTAGACTCCTTGCAGGCACAAAACCACGCCTACGATTTGTAAAAAAGCAGGCCCTAAAAGTATTAAAATGCTTGGGCTTTTAACTTTTTTCACGTCGGCTGCGATCTGTTCTACGTAGTCTCGTGCAGGGCCGAAGGCTTCAAGTGCGCTTTCATTGGCCGAACGGCAGTGATCGTTTACTTCGCCTAATGTATCTCCGATGACGTCTCCTGGAATTTCTTCGAGACGTGCGGTGAGGATAAATTCTTCCGCCCAACGTGGATCGATGTCAGGCGCTAAGCTTTTTTCGGTTGCGTATTGTGTCATGCCGGCTTCTCCTTGTTGTGTGCAAAATGAGCTGTGACGATCTGTGAAAACTCGCGCCACTGCTGTGTTTGTTCGTCTAGTTGCGCTCTTCCCTGTTCGGTTAGTTCGTAATATTTCCGACCTGGTCCTGATTCCCCTGCGCGCCATTGTGGTGAAACCAATTCATCTCGCTCTAATCGCGCAAGTAGCGGATAAAGAGTGCCACCTTTAATGTCGCCAAACCCTGACTCCTTGAGTGACGCAGCTATCTCGTAGCCATAAGTCGCCTCTTTAGCTAAGACATGCATGACTGCGAGAGGTAGTACGGCTCGTAACCAGTGGCTTGGGAAAGATCTATGTATGGACACAACCTAGATTGTAAACCTACCTAGGTTGTGTCGCAACATAGAAAGTACGTGTGTTTCTTGCCGACAAGGCCTTGTCGAGTGTTTTTGTTCCGTCGGGCTATCGTGTTAACGACGGTTAAAAGTAGCCCACTGGTCACGGTGTCTCGTCTCAACGGCATCTAGGCCTGATGTTTTGCAGTTAAACTAGGATTTTTTAATGGGGGGCAAGAGGGTAATAATCCTTGGGAGATTTTGTTAGTGTGGCCGGGAAGAAATCTTCAGAAAGGTATGTTGACCTGCATTTGTGACCTGCACACGCTTGTGAAGTCTCAAGACTTTTCGTTTTACCTTTTAGAAAGTGCTTCCAAGGCCCCGCAGATGATTGCTGGAAGGGATAGTGAATGCTGTACATGGTTCCGGGTGCGTTGGCCGGAGGGCTAGTCTATGCAATTCTCCTAGTGCTCAGCTGGGTCATCAGCGTCATTTCTGCGCGGAGATATCGGCTCGGTGCGCATGGCCGATTCATTGTTTATTGTCTCATTGCGGTGGGTTTCATGATCTTTTTGGTTGTGGCCGGAGGCGGAGGCAACTGGGCCACCCATATGCAGGCGAGTGGTTACATTTTGGCTGGCTGCATCTTGAGTGCCATAGACGGCAAGATTGTTCCAGGGGATGAGGAGGCCGAGTCATGAAAGGCCCTTTCCGGTTGCGTGGGCCGATCTAGAGGCCGCCTAAGAGATCCCACTGCGCTGCTTGGGCGCAGAATTCCTCCTTGCTTAACGAGCTTGCGCCGGTAGGAATACAGCCGAGCAGTGGCACGCCGGTGACCTTGGGAAGCTCCGCGATATTGAGGCGAGTGGCGAGGTCCGGCTCTTGTGGCAGCATGCCGCCAACCAGCCCTTTGACGTGAATGCCGCGGGCGCGGGCAGCTTCCACGGTGAGCTCAGCGGCGTTGAGGCTGCCCAACATCAAGCTGGTGACTATGAAAAGTTCGGCGCCGAGGTCACGGGCGACGTCGGCAAGCGTGAAGCTATCCGCGAGCCGAACCAGCAGGCCGCCCGCGCCCTCCACGAGTACGACGTCTGCATCGATGCTGCGAATCCACGCCAGCACCTCCTCTTTTTCGGCCTGCGGTAATCCCGCGCGCCGGGCAGAAAGGTTCGGCGCTAGAGGCTCCGGATAGTGCTTGAATTGCCGGGAGTCCACGCCGGTAAGGCGTGTGACCGTGGCGCAATCGCTCGTATCTCCTGTTTGCAGCGGTTTCGCCACCACCACATGCTTGCCCGCCGCCTGGTACTGCGCGGCCAGGGCCGCTGTGGCAATGGTCTTTCCCACATCCGTATTGGTTCCGGTGATGCAATAGATCATGCGACCTCCCCGGCGGCAACGACGGCGCGGCAAATGCGCGCTACTTCCTCATCGGTACAGATATATGGTGGCATTGTGTAGATGAGCCTGCCGAATGGGCGCAGCCATACGCCTTCTTCAAGGGCCGCCGCGGTGGTCGCTTCCATGTCCACGTCATGGGCCATTTCCAGTACGCCGATGGCGCCGCGCACGCGGGTGATGTCGGGGGCGTCGCTAAGCCCTGCGCGTAAACCTTGCTCAATGCGTGCGACGTCCGCGCGCCAGGTGCCTTCCGCAATCATGGCGGTGGACTCGGCTGCCACCGCGCAGGTCAGGGGATTGGCCATGAACGTCGGCCCATGCATCAATGCGCGTGGCTGCATCGTCTTCGCCACCTTTTGCGTGGCCAGGGTTGCTGCCAACGAGACAAACCCACCCGTTAGCGCCTTGCCCACGCACATGATGTCGGGCGTGATTCCTGCCGCCTGCGTCATGAAGAGCTCACCTGCGCGACCAAACCCGGTGGCGATTTCATCCGCGATGAGCAAGATTCCGTGCTTATCGCATAGCTCCCGCACGCCTGCGACTAGCTCTAGGTCGTGGAAGCGCATTCCGCCTGCGCCCTGCACGCCGGGTTCGATGATGACCGCGGCGACTTCTTCGGTGATAAAGGACTCGAACTTATGCAAGTATTCCGCCCGCTGCTTAGACGAGGCGCCTTCCGTGGGCGGAGCTGGGGCAAAGATCTGCTCGGCAAGGATGCCCTTCCACATAGAGTGCATGCCGCCTTCCGGATCACATACGCTCATCGCAGTGAAGGTATCGCCGTGATAGCCCGAGCGCCAGGTCAAAAGCTTGGTGCGGCCGGGTGGCGAACACTGCAGCGCCATCTTTACCGCCACTTCCACCGCGACGGATCCGGAATCGGAGTAGAAGACCTGCGCGTACTGGTGCTTGGTCAACTCCAGGAGGTTTGCGGTAAGCCGCGCCGCCGGTTCGTGAGTGAGCCCGCCGAACATGACGTGGCTGAACCTATCGATCTGATCCTTCGCCGCCGCCACCAGCCGCGGGTGCGAATGGCCGTGGCATGCCGCCCACCAGGAGCTCATGCCGTCGATGACGCGTTGGCCATTTGCGAGTTCTAAATAGGCACCATCGGTGCGCAGTACCTGCAAGGCTGGCGCGCCGGGCGCGGCATAGGGGTGCCAGATGTGGGTGGAGTCGATCGCAGTGACTTGAACACTGTTCAAAAAGGCATGGAATTATCTCTACCACAGCGATATCTCATTTCATGACTGCAATTGAACAACGTTCAAGGCCGGGTGTAGCTCCCGCGCTGCTCTTTCTTTCCTTGGCTATCGGAACTTCTCTAGCAGGCAGTCAAGTATCTTGAAATCATGAGGAAATTCGTTGCTGTTTCGAGTGCTGTAGTTGCGTTGAGCGTTGCCGGTTGTTCATCGGAATCCGAAAGCGATTCTCCGAAGCCGGTATTCCGTGAGACTACCGAACAACAAACCGAGTCCACCGAGAAAACTGAGTCCACAGAACAGACCCAGCAGCAAGCAGATCCGCAGCCGGTAGTAACCGAAACGGTAACTGCGGAAAATAAAGAAAATGAAGAGGAAGAGTGCGCGGACGGCGGCTCTGATTTGCAGAAGCGATTCGCCAACGGCGCGAAGGGCGTTCTCAATACGAATGAAGATAGTTTTAAGTTCCACTACACGGTCAGTGACGGCGCCTATGATCCGTGCGCGGAGCTTAGCTACGCCGTACTGGATGGCGCCTTCGGTGACGAAAACGGTCCTGCCGGAACGGGTGCATCAATCGCAGGCGGAATCCTCATTTGGTCCGAGGGTGAATTGGTCGGCGGCCACGGTATTACCGCTTCTTCCGTGGAAGAGGCTTCCGTGGTGGGAGACGATGAAATCGAGCTCACCGTAGGCAATCGCGGCCGTTCTACCGCAGAGGGAATTACCGAAACCGCACGCGTGCGCCTAGAGGTTGAAGATGGTCAATTAGTCCCAGTTGGCGGAGACATTGAGCAGTACAAGTCCTTTACGGACGGACGTGTGCAGCTGTATCCCTAAAGTTTGTGGCCAACCCGCATTTGAAGCCGGAAAGACCCATAAACATCACGCAAGCTTGCACAAGTAATGCCTGCCACCAGAAGCCGGTGAGCGCGTATTCTCCTGCCATCCCGTGGTTCATGAGCAAGACGATGAAGAGCGTGAGTGCGGACAGTAATCCCGTCGTGGTTGCTGTCAGTGCGAAGGCTTCACCGATTTGTACCCGGAAAATGCTGTTCCTGGCAGCACCCGCCAAAGTTAGCGCCCCTGCGTCGTGAGCGATCCGCTTGCGCATTAACAGCGAAGTAGTAAACGCCGCCATCACGCTCGGCGCGATCGTCGGCCCGAGTACCACTACGAACACCTGCCACGGCGACATCGTAAACTCCTCCTCCATGCTAAACATGGCGCGGAGACCTGAGCCCACGGCGATGATGAGGCCGCCGAACAAGATCCACGGTATGATATGTGGTGCGGTGAAGTTGCTGCGTACGCGCACGTTCGCGCCAGCGATGCCGAGAGGTCGGGTCCACTGCATAAGCAGTGGCAACATCCATGGAACCAGGAATGCGAACAAGGGGATAAGGCCCAAACACGCGGACATTGCATCTATCGGATCTTCGATCAAGGTGCAGGCAAACAAGATCCCGGCACCAAGGATTAAAGCGAGCGCACACTTGGCAGCTGTCCACCGTGGCATCCCCGAACGGTAGATACGCCGCAATGACAAGAATCCACCCAGTACTGCGGCAAGTACGCACACCGCACTAGCAAGCACAACACCGCCCATCGTCACGGAGATACCGTCCACTCGAATGTTGTCGCGGTGGAAAGCATCGAGTGCGAAGTCCGTGAGAAATGTAGCGCAAAAGGCGCCAGGAACCGCACCGCACGTAGAGACCGCCGCAATCTGACCCAGCACGAGTACAAAGATGAGCCAATTGGGCATGCCCACCATGCGCCAGCTGCGGTAGATGTGGATGTGCTCGTCGATGATGAGCTTCATCTGCGAGAAAATGACGAGAATATTGGAGCAGATAGCCAGCCCGAGGATGGTTCCGCCCAGAGAAGTTGTGTCATCACCGGTTGCGTTAATGAGCGCTACGGCGAGCGAGAATCCCATTCCGGAGAAAAAGCACGTCAGCGCCACCGCCAGCCAGGAAGGCCAATTGCTGTGTAGATCCTTAAGCCATACGGACATGGTGTTCCTCCAGCTTGTAGATGCGATCGGCCTTCGCGGCGGCCGCGTGCGAGTGGGTGACCATTACCACCGTGCTGGGTACGCGGACGAGATGATCCATGACCACGTCCGCCGTGTCGTCGTCCAACGCACCGGTGGGCTCGTCGGCGAAGATGAAGGGGGCGTCGGCAAGCAATGCTCGCGCCACCGCGACGCGTTGCTGCTGTCCGCCCGAAAGCTGTGCCGGTAAGCGCTTTTCCAGCCCGCCGATGCCCAAGCTCTCAAAGGTCTGGTGCAGCTTCGCCGGGCCGCATTTGCGGCCAGAGAACTTCGCCGTAAGTTCCGCGTTCTGCTGGGCGTTAAGCGATTCCAGGAGGTTATAGTCTTGGAACACGAAAGCGCGGTGCTTGCGCCCCGGTGCATTGACCTTGCCGGTTGTAGGTTTGTCGAGGCCAGAAAGCAGGCCGAGGAGTGTTGACTTGCCGCTGCCGGAAGGGCCCATGATGGCCACGAACTCGCCCGGTTCAATGCGCAGCGAGAGATGGTCTAGCACCAGATTCTTGCCGTATTTCTTCGTGAGATTTTTTGCGATGAGTGTCATGCTTTCGATTTCACGTTGAAAGGCGCAGTATTCCGATGGGGGAGACTCCCAGAAATTTAGGGGAGCTAGCTCCACTGCGTGTGTCCGAAGTGCGGATTAGGGTTGTACTCTATGGCAACTTTCAAATCCGTGGCGTGGAATCTAGTGCTAGCGCTGCTGTGTATTCCCGCTGTTGTGGTTTCCGTTGTCATGCTGCCATGGATTCCGCTCGTTGCGTCCCTCATGGCCGTCATTACCCGCGGCGGCGCACGGTGGTTGGGCGTGAAGATTCGCTACCGCACCCCACATCGCTGGTTTGATTGGCAGCAATTTTATCACCTTCTGATTCAGCTTTTGCTCTCGATTTTGAGCATGGCGTTGTGGCTGTTCGTGGGGTCTATGACGGTGGTATTCTTCATCGCTCCTTTCTTCACGGATAGGTTCAACATCGGTAGCCTCGTCATTGAAAATCGAGCCCTGGCTATCGTGGTGAGCTGGACGTTTGGCTGCCTGTGCTTGCTGGTCCTTATCTTCGGCGCGAAGTTTTTGACCTTTCTTTCCGTGAGCACCACTCGCCTGGCGTTGGAGAGCGATGCGCGAGCCACGCTTATCGACGCCTTCTCCGGCGAGCGCCGCCGCATCGAACGAGAGCTACACGACGGCCCGCAGCAGTACCTCACCGCGCTCAAGCTCAACCTAGCCGCGGCGAAAAGGGGAGACACCGCGGCTCTCGACGCCGCCGACCACAACGCCAGCCTTGCTCTCTCCGCCTTGCGCGACACGGTCCGCGGCATCGCACCGCAGGTCCTCTTCGATAATGGCCTGATTGCGGCTCTCGAAGAACTCCTCGTCCATTCCGGGCTGGAGATCACCCTCGAATGCAAGGGCGTAGAACGCTCCCTTGATGAAACCAGCGCCTTGTTGGCCTATCACTGCGTGGCAGAGGGGCTAACCAACGCCGTAAAGCACGGTGAGGCCACCGCAGCGACTGTGAAGCTGGATTACCGAGAAGGGATAAAAATTTCCATCACCGATAACGGACATGGGTTAACCGCGGGCGAGGGAACCGGCATCGCCGGCCTGGAAGAGCGCGCCATAGCCCTGGGCGGAAGCGTGAAACTAGAAGACACTGATCAGGGCGCACGGTTAAGGATGAGACTGCCATGAAAATTTTGCTTGCTGAAGACTCCGCCCTGCTGCGTGCGGCAATCGAACAACTCCTGCGTTCCTTGGACCATGAGGTCACCACGGTCGAAGATGCTGATCAATTGCGTGCTGCGGCGGAAGGATTCGACATCATTGTCACCGACGTCAGGATGCCGCCGCTTTTGCAGGACGACGGCCTGCGAGCAGTCAATGAGATTCGCAAACGTACGCCTGAGCAGCCCGTCGTGGTGTTGAGCCAATACGTCGCCGCCAGCTACCTGGACGGACTCATCGAACACGGCGGATTCGGCTATCTTCTCAAGGAAAGAATCGCCGATGTGGATGAGTTCATCCATGCACTGGATACGGTCTCTGCAGGTGGCACCGTGGTAGATCCGGAAGTCGTGAGCACTTTGCTCTCCTCCCGGAAGATGGGCGTCGATAAGCTCACGCCCCGAGAACGCGAGGTACTAGCCTTGATGGCACAAGGCGCCAGCAATCGCGAGATCGAAGGCAAGCTCGTGCTCACTGCCGGTGCAGTAAGCAAACACGTGGCGAATGTTTTCATGAAGCTCGGGTTCAGCCCCGAAGACGAAAACCGCCGCGTCAAGGCAGTCCTGGCATGGCTGCGCACCAAGCGAGAATGGAGATTGGAATGAAAAAGATTCTGGCGGCATCTGCAGCAGCAGCGCTTTTGGTTGGCGGCGGCACTGCTTTCGGTGTTGCCACGCTTGCGGCATCTCCGGAGCAAGCAGATTATTCCGTCGAGAGGTCCGCAGACGTCAAGGTCGAGATCATGGATCCCGAAGATGTCTTAAACCCCGATGACGAAGCACGCATGCGTCGTGACGTTGAGCGAATCCACTTCGCAGCTCCGGTCAAGCAGCTGAACTACCTTGTCTTCAAAAAGAACAAGGACGAGGTAGAAGATTCCGTCGAAGAGTATCTACGCGATAATCACCCAGACCTCATTGGCGATGACCATTTCACCGATGGCCAGCTCTTCGTTGGCGTGGGCCTCGATCCACGTCAAGCCTTTATCTTCGCGGGCAACGATGTGGGGAAGGACCTGTCCCTGGAACTAGAAGATGGTCATTTGGAAGACGCAATCGAAGAGATCAAACCGGGCGTGAAGGCAGGAAATATCCCGGCAGGTCTTTTCGCTGGCGCTGACTATGCTGCCGATGCAGACAAGGTCAGTGAGGAGCTTTATTCCGATGCTAAGGCTAACCGCGGTCTCGGTATTGGCTTTGGTGGTTTCGGCGCGGGTGCGGCTGCCGGAGGAATCGTTGCTGCGGTGGGTGCTACGCGGCGTCGGAAAGCGCAGCGTATTGCGACCGCCCGTGAGGATTGGAAATACGTTTCACGGGCTTATGGGGATATCGCTCAACGCTTGAATGCCATCGACGTGCGTGCGCACTCTTTGCAATCAGCGCTTGTCGACGCCCGGATGCGCGAGGAATGGGAGCAATTGCGCGACGAGTTCCTCAATCTCGACGATAAAGTTAGCGCTTTTGCCAGCCTGAACGAGCAGTCCTCCGACGAGAAATTCGAACAAGCGGCGAGTGGAATCGAGGAAGCGAAATCCATCTGTGGCCGCGTAGATACCGCAGAACACAACATCGACCGTCTGTATGCCGTCGAGCATGCTGACGTTAACGCGCGCCGCAAGGAACTCTATGAGCTACGCAAGGACCTGATTGAGGCGCGCACGGAATCCACGGGCGGGGTCGCGGAAGAAGCATCCCGACTGATTGCCGTTTCCGAGGAGATCGATGCGGCCGCGCCTGAATTTATGGATCGTTACCTCGAGCTAGTGGAGCGCGCAGCCACGCTCTTTGGGCAGATCCAAACGCAGTTACAAAAGGAAAACGAAGCGGATGAATTGGCGGCGCGCCCGCGTATTGACGAGCCTTCCTTCTATCCGGGAGTGGGTTATCACGGATTCGTACCTTTTATGGCGATCAGCTCATGGAACAGCGCTTCCGTAGCTTCTTCACCCAACGTGAGCAGCAACTTTAGCTCGGGGTTCTCCGGCGCTGGTGGTGCCTCGAGTTTCTGACACTTTGAGTATTGTCCGAACGTACACACCCGGCTACCCTATCTTGAATAAAATCCGTGAGCAGGGTCTATTCTGTGGGGCATGCGTCGAATTACCACCTTCCTCACGGCTTCTTTTCTAGCCGCTACCGTGTCCATCGCACCTGCTCAAGCTGCCACTTTTGAGACCTCAGTGCCAGAGAGCTATGGCATCAACGATCCGAGCTGCGTTTCTGATGTTGAGCCAGTGGTTCTCATTCATGGCACCAGCGATAATTCCTCGGCCTGGACGGATCTGATTCCGCGGCTGCAGGAGCAAAACATGTGCGTGTGGGCATTCGACTACGGCGCGGACGATGTCACGTTGCAGAATGCAATCCCGGCCATGAAGGCGATTGGGGATCTTGATGCTTCTGCTCGCGAGATTGCAGAGCAAATCGAGTATGTTCGGTCCGCTACTGGCTCTGACAAGGTCAACCTCGTGGGCCATTCCCAGGGCGGGCTGCACACCAAGACTTTCACGCAGCTCTACGGTTCCCCAGAGGAGGTCTCCCGTGTTGTCGCAATCGGTGGCAACTATCACGGCACTACGCTGAGCGGTATGGGACCTGCGTTGAGTGATATTGCCAAGGTTATGCCGAAGCTGGCTGCCTTCTTGGGCACTACGGCCGGCATTCAGCAGCTGCAGGGCTCGGACTTTATTGAGAAAATGAACAAACTGCCCGATACCGCGCCGGGGGTTAAGTACACCTCGATCTATAGCCCGGCGGATACCACCGTCACGCCGAACGAAACCTCGAAGCTTACTGCGGTACCAGGCGCCGACGTTGAAAACGTCAGCTTGGGCGACGTCTGTGAGGCCCCAGCAGCGCATCCAGATCTGCCGCACGATTCTTGCGCGCTCGATCAGGTTATGTGGGGTCTTACCCGCTAATGATTCATGGGGCACTCGCTTGTCGACGTCGTGGCAAACAAATGCGCTACCTGCCGCGAGTGGTTCGCCTGCACGCGGACGAGTACTTTCTGCCCTCCTAGAAGGAAGAAAGCTGCGAAACCTGGGACTGTGCCTGGGAGAAGAGATCCTGGATGATTTTGTTGATGTCCGGAATACGGAAGACCTGCGGGCCAACCGGCACATCAACCGTAGGCTGGCCCGGAACCACACCAACCGAAATCACGTTTGCTGGGGCAGGTGCTGGTTTTGGGGCAGGTGCTGGTTTTGGAGCTGGAGCGCCACCATTTAGACCACAACGCGCGATCGCCTCATCCGCGCGCGCGATGGCATCGCGGATTTCGCCACCACGCGGGTGGAAATTAGCAGCGGCGAGCGCCTGGGACTTCTTGGAGTTGTAGTCGGAAGCGTTGGTGTAATAGCGGCTTGCCTGATCGCAGGAGATCTGGCCCGCAGGAACCTTCGCGAGGTAGTCATCCACCATGTCGGCGGAGGCGGCTGGGGTGGCAAGGGAAACGGTGATTGCGGTGGCTGCAGTCAACAGTGCGGACTTACGTACTTTGCTCATGCAGGTCATTGTGCCATGAAAGTGCAGTAAGCGGAAGGTTTACTCGGCCAAAGTCAGCAACTCCAACATGTCGCTCTGTGCTGCTCATGACCGCAATCTAACAATGCTTCTCGCGTAGTGCAGGGGTTTTCAGAAGCGGTGCGAGTTCAACGTGAGGTTGGGTCAAATCTACCCATGCATACTCGGCAATCTCCGCTGCAATGTTTGGGATGACAGGGGATGGATAGCTGAAGATATCTGCAATGACCTCATGATTTTCCTCGTTGGCGGCGGCTGCGCGGAAGGTGCCACGTGGGCTAAGTAGAGCGCCATCAAGCGTGACGCCAATTTCCTCTCCTACCTCGCGCACTGCAGCTTGGAGGGGCGATTCGCCGGGGTCTGGTTTACCACCCGGAAACTGAAACGCGGTGGTGTTTTTCTTTCGCACGCAAAGGACATGGCCTTCTGAGTTGTGGAAAATGACAGCGCTTACGTGGATTTCTGGTGTTGGCATGGAGGCGAGCTTATCAGGACGTGAAGTAACCCCCTTCCAATATGTAGTACATGTGCTATATTCCTTAGTGAGGTTTGAACTGAAGGGAGTGTAATGACTCGAGTGATTGAGATTGACAGCCTGGCTTTCTCCTATGGTGCGAAGAAAGTTCTGGGCGGAGTGGACTTGCATGTTGACCCAGGCGAGGTGGTGTGCTTGCTTGGCCCAAACGGTGTGGGAAAGACCACGCTGCTGGAAAACATTGTGGGCACCTTGACTCCAACTACCGGCAGGGTTCGTGTTTTCGGGCAGGACCCTCGCAGGGTAAAGGCCGGGTTCTGGTCTCGTGTGGGTTTGGTTCAGCAGAATTGGTCCGACCACCCCAAGTGGCGCGTTAAAGACCAGTTGGCATGGGTTGCTGGCATCCATGAAACCCACTCACCGGCAGCAATGGGGGTTGAGCAGGCGCTTGAGTTGGTGTCTTTAGGGGATAAGGAAAATCAGAAGATTTCGAGCCTGTCCGGTGGCGAGCGGCGTCGCCTAGATTTTGCGGCAGCGCTCATCGGTGGGCCTGAGTTGTTACTCCTAGATGAGCCGACGACGGGGCTCGATCCGGTCTCGAAGACACAAATGCACGACGTGATTATGGACCACGTGGATCGTTCTACCACGGTCCTTATGACCACCCACGATCTCGCTGAAGCTGAAAAGCTCGCCAGCAGAATCATCATCTTGGGTGAGGGAAAAGTCTTAGCAAACGGCAGCCCTATGCAGCTGCGCTCAGCACATTTGGGAACTGCGGAGGTCTCGTGGGTTGCAGATGGGGTGCGCAACGTTCATGCCACGGAAACGCCAGAGAAATTTCTGCAGAGCCTTCCTCTTAGTTCCATCTCTGAATTAACCGTGACGCGTCCGACGCTAGAGGATGCCTACCTTTCCATCGTGAAAAAGAATGGGGAACAGTAATGAAAATCTTCAAAGCAGCCCTCCGCCAGGCGGCAAGTGACATTCGGCCGCAGCTTGTAGGCGTCGGAGCGTTCATGGTGTTCGCGCCCGTTCTGTTTATCGTGGTGATGGTTCGCCAAAGCTCGCAGGAGATGATTGAGCAAACTTCGACTTCGTCGGTAATTCTCGCTGGTTTGGTCGGCAGCTTTTCGACGTTCGTGATAATGCAGATTGCTGCCGAGTTCTATAGCGACAGATTAGGCGGCGCCTTAGTGCGCGCGCGAATGTTGCCTAATGGCTCGTGGGTGTGGGCAATCGGCAAGACAATCTCTTGTGTAAGCGTCGTATTCATCATGCAGGCAGTACTGCTCTTTGCCGCACTTTTTATCTTGCCGAACCTAGAAATTTCATGGGGTCGTATTGTTCCCATGCTGGGCATCGCTTTGCTCTCGAATCTAGCCGCAGCACCTTTGGGGCTGGTGCTCGGTGCGTTCATGCGTGGGACATATTCACAGCTTGTCGGTTATGCCATCGTCATAGCGCTGTTTTCTACCAGCGGCAGCTTTATCTCCTTGGCTGACGTTCCTCGCTGGATACAGATTCCGCAGCTCATCCTGCCCTTCTACTGGTCCGGACACCTATCGCGGTGGATCTCGGATAATCCTGCGCAGTGGGAGTACGGCGGAGAATTCACCCCTGTGCTAGCTGTGGGGGTTCTTCTTACTTGGATCATCGTTGGATTTATAGTTGTTATTGCCTTGCTACGCTATAGCTTCCGCAAGGAGACTTTTGGCTCCCTCGCCAATATCCAATCCAAGACTCGGGCCCAAATCGGAATTTAGAAATGACTGAAGACATAGTTCACAACCGCATCGCTGTGATGCGTACTGACCGGCGAATCAGCCGGCGTGAACTCGCCGAGGCCCTAGGCATTCACTATCAGACGATTGGGTACCTAGAGCGCGGCGAGTCTGCACCGTCGTTGCATCTTGCTTTGCGTATTGCGCAGTATTTTGGAGTGTCGGTGGAATCCGTTTTTTCCTTGGATGAATTCCCGCCGTTGTCTTAGCGGTTTGCCACCTTATTTACTTGCTTTTCCATGAGCTGGCGGAGTGCTTGCTCATCGTGCGAGCTGACGCTGACGACGGCGCCGTCGACAAGCGCGTGCGCCACGAATTCGCTCTCGCCAGGTTCACCGACTAGCGGGTTCCCAGCGTTCTCGATGGTTACCTTTGCGGCCTGCAGGTTCTCGGCGCCTTCTATCTGCAAATCGAGCGGTGTGGTGGAGTAATCGCTGACGATTCCGCTGACGTCATTGGAAAAGGAAGCACATTCAGCGAGGTCAGCGGGGAAGGGGAGCGTCTCTGGGTTCGTGCTGAGAGAGACCGTGGCATTGATATCCCCAGCGCTGAAATCGGCGGCGGAGAATGTATCCGGATTCTTGTAGATCTTGGCGATGAAATCCATCGCTGAGGTGGCAAGCGGTGCGCATTGCTCGGGGGTCGTGGTCTTTTCGGAGTCGCTGGAGACGAGGTCCTCGGTGAGAGCTTGGTCTTCGGTGCTCATTAGCTCGTTGATGTTTGAGTATTCGTATCCTTCTGGCGCATCTTCTGCGGAGAGAATGTGATCGTGGGCGGAAGCTGGCGGCTTTGGTGCTGCGGGTTCTTGCTGGGAGCAACCAGAAAGAAGTGCGGCGATAAGAATGAAAGAGATCTTTTTCATGCAAAAATTATAAATGGAATTTTTGTTTTAAGTAGAGATCCAGATATTCACTGAAATCAAGGCAACAAGCACGATGATTCCGCCAATGAGGTTTGTTCGCAGCGGTTCTTGTTCAACCTCGCTCCACCGGCCGCGGAAGATGAAACCCATCGGGGCGAAGGTGAGCACGCCGAAGTCGGAAATGCCGACGAGGATTTTTCGCCGATACTCAGCGATACGTTACTGACAGCAACATAAAGTAGCTGCAGAGCACACATCGCTGCGGCACCAATGAGCCACGGCCAGAATGCCATTGCCCACTGGGCTTTGCGATCATCGCCGGCAAAGCGCTTGATGTAGGGCGCAAAGTGCCAAGCGGTGGCGAACATGCCTGCCACACCCACCGCGCACATGACTAATTGCACCCATGCGGGCCAACCGAGTGCATCCACAACCGTTGCTGTGTCACCAGCGCCAGCGGGCGTGATGACGAAATAACACACGCCTTCCATGATGGAAGCAAAGCTGAACCAGATCCACACCAGGCGTCTCGGTTGTAGCAGCGAGCAGATGATACCGCTGAGCAGGCTAAAGATAGGCCCGGCGGCCGCAATCAAAGCGGTGTGCGTTGGGATATCTTCGCTATGGGTCACCGCGAACGCAGAGAGGCTGGCGGGATGTCCCAATGCCAACGCGGTGAGAAAATGCGCGCATTCGTGTAGGAATACCATGATGGTGGTTCCGATGATGGCGGCGAGGATGGAATTAATGAGCAGTGTGCGGGGCATGGTTGTAACTAGCTCTTTATCTCCTCCTTTAAAGCAACGGCCTGCTCGTGGGCCTGGCGACGCCTACTTGCGATGGCCTGCGCGAAAGTTTGCGCCCAGTTTTTCTCAGCGATGGGCCCGGTGGGCTCGGTGGCTTTCCACGTCCCATCTTCGAAGAGCCAGAAGATATCCCCGGTGTATGGATCCATGATGTAGAAGGCTGTGCCATCCGTCTTGGTGTTGTGGTGGTGTTGGCACAAGCAAGCAAGGTTTGCGGGGGTTGTTGGGCCACCGTCGGCGAAGTTGATGCGGTGGTCCGTCTGGCATTTATAGGCCGGATGGTTGCAGCCCGGGTAGCGGCAGGTGCCGTCGCGGCCTTCGACGTATTTTCGAATGTTCGCCGGAGTGGTGTAGCTCTTGCTCTCGGCGTATGGGTCGACCTCGTGGACCTCCGAAGGGGAAACGGGAGTACGGGACCAACCATGGCCTTGGATGAAGGTTGGCGCGCCGGGGATGTCAGTTGCTTGGTAGGTGTGCAGGATAACCTTTGGCTGGGCCTCGCCGAGGATGAGGCGCGTCATGGCCTGAGCGAGTGGAATCTGCTCGGCCTCGGCGAAGGTGCGTACCGCCTGGTCGACGCTCGCGATGGTTTCTGGATCTGCTTCCAGCGTTACGGAGAATGGGTCGGTGCTGTATCGACCATGGCGGCGCGTATCTTGCAGGGCAATCGTGTCATCTTCGGCGCTAATGAGCTCATTGAGTTTGCGCTTGATATTTGCTTGCGTGGGCGGGACTTGGTTCGCACGCTTTGGCGTGAGGTACTTGGTGATGCCTGCGTCGATGCGGGCGAGGGCGCCGGCAAGCGGCTCCCCAAGCTTGTCTAAGGACTCGTTGATGGCGATAAGCCGATCTAAATCTAGGTGGAGATAGCGCTCTTGGAGAGCATGTAGTTCTGGCATGGATTCGAGACGATCTAAAGCCATGAAAATTTTGGATATGCGCGTAGGGCTAACGCCGGTGGCAGAAAACATTCTCTGCACCGCGAGCTCAATATCGTTATCGAACTCCGGCAGATGCTCGCGCCAGAAGCGCAGCTCTGCATGCCGGATTTGTGCGGCGGCTTGGGCTATTTCGTCTTCGGGGTTGGTGTGAGAGTGGTAGGGCACTTTCATAGCAAGAGGTTCCTCACCGTTAAAGTGTTTCGAACTAACTTACGAATCACACTTTAAAACATGCCCCGGACACGGCTTGCCGACGCCGATTTTCCCAGGTAGTGACCTACTTTTCGGAAGAGAGGAAGCGTGTTACAAGTGAGTCATAAGCGCGTACTGTAAGCTCCAAATCCTCGAGATAAAGATGTTCGTCGTGGCTGTGTAGCTGGGAGTTGGCGCTCGCCATATCGCGGGCTTCGGCGTGCATGGCAAAGCCATAGGCGTTGCCGCCCATACGGCGCGCGAAACGCAGATCGGAACCACCCGTGGCGTGGACTGGAACCACATCTTTATCAGGGAAGAACTCTTTGGAGGTTGCCTCAATCGCGTGCCAGAGCTTCGTATCGGTAGAAGATTGCGTGGCGTCTTCCGTAATCAGGTGCTCGATTTCAACCTCGTCTGCAAGATCTCCTAGCGCCTCGCGCAGGAAGTCATCGAGCTCATCCTGGGTCTGGCCTGGGAAGGGGCGGATATCCATCTCCAGGTAGGCGTGGGAAGGCAGCACGTTGATTGCGCCGCCAGCACGTAGGACGGTCTCGGCGATGGTGGTGTGGCTAAAGGCGTGAGCGTACGCGGCAAGATCGCCGAACTTCGAGTAATCGCCGGTACCTGCAATTAGTGCCGCCTCTGTTTCTGGATCGAACTTGAAGGTCTTGACGAATCCCTCCCAGATCTCATTCGAAGCAACCGGCGGTTCAGCAGCGGCGATGCGGCGTGCGACCTCGCCGATCTTCAAAATTGCAAAGTCCTTGCCATAGGGCGTGGATCCGTGGCCGGCGTCGCCATGCACGTGGATGCGGCGCTGGCCGGCGCCCTTTTCGCCCACATTAAAGCCCACTGCGTCGGGTAGGTGGCTACCGCCGGTCTCGGACAGGCAGTTCTTCCACGAAAACGCATCCGGGTGCTGCTCCGACATGAACTTCACTCCGAGCCCGCCGCGGGCTTCTTCGTCGGCCATGCCTACGAATGCAAGGGTGCCGCCCGGGTTGCCCTCCTGAGCAATCTTGCGGGTGACCGCCGCCATGGAGGCGGTAATAAAGAGCATGTCGACGGCGCCGCGGCCGTAGAGCTTGCCGTCTTCAATGAGGGCGTCGAAAGGCGGCTTGGTCCACTTTGGCTCGTCAACGGGAACCACGTCCGTGTGTCCCATGAGGGTAAGCGGCTCTTTTTCTGGATCGCCTGGGACGGTGACAACGATGCTTACGCGCGAGGGGTGGGATTCATAACGCGCGATGGAGACGTCGGTGCCCGCGAAGAACTTCTCCAAGGTGTCGGCGTTGCGCACCTCGTTGCCGGAGTCCGGCGTGAGGTCATTGACGCAGGCATTGCGGATGAGTTCTTGCAGTAGTTCCAGGGTGTCGTCGTAAAGCGTCATGCGTTTAAGGGTAGTCGCCGGGTGAAATTTCGGTTCTTTTAACAAAAATTGAACGACGTTCAAGTACGCTGCTCTCCATGAGCATTATCGATATCGCCCGTGATAAAGCCCTAGGCCAGGGAATTGGTCTCAGCCAAGAAGAATTGCTGGAAGTGCTGCAGGTTCCGGATGAGCAGCTCGAGGAAATCGCAGACATTGCGCACCAGACCCGCCTGAAGTGGTGCGGCCCGGATGTTTCCGTGGAGGGAATCATCTCGATTAAAACCGGCGGTTGCCCGGAGGATTGCCATTTCTGCTCGCAGTCCGGTCTTTTTGAGTCCCCGGTGCGTGCGGCCCGCCTGAACATTCCGGAGTTGGTGGAGGCCGCCAAGAAGACCGCCAAGACTGGTGCGACGGAGTTTTGCATCGTTGCCGCTGTAAAGTCGCCGGATGAGAACTTGCTTTCCCAGGTCGCGGAGGCAATCCCGGCGATTTTGGATGAAGTCGATATCGAGATTTCTTGCTCGCTCGGCACGCTCACGCGCGAGCAGGCGCAGCGCCTGAAGGACATGGGCGCCCAGCGCTACAACCACAACTTGGAGACCTCCCGTTCCTTTTTCCCCAACGTGGTGACTACGCATACCTGGGATGAACGCAAGGAGACCCTGGAGAACGTGCGCGCGGTGGGCATGGAAGTATGCTCCGGCGGCATCATCGGCATGGGTGAGTCCTTGGAGGATCGCGCCGAGTTCGCGTACCAGCTCGCGCAGATCGAGCCTTGCGAGGTCCCAATGAACTTCCTCGATCCGCGCCCCGGCACCCCATTTGCGGATTACCCGCTGGTTCCGCTGGGTGAAGCGCTGCGCGCCGTTGCCGCTTTCCGCTTGGCGATGCCGTCTGTGACCTTGCGCTTTGCAGGCGGCCGCGAGCTTTCGCTTGGCGACGACGGCACGGAGAAGGGTCTGCTCGGCGGCATCAACGCGATCATTGCGGGCAACTACCTGACCACGCTTGGCCGTCAGATTGAAAAGGACGTCGACATGCTGGGCCGCATCGATCTGCCGATCAAGGCTCTGTAATGGATGAGTTGGCTGCTGCCGTATTGGCAGGGAAGGAGCCAATCTTCCATCCGAATACCGGCGAGCCGTTTAAAGACGCGCACCTGCATCCAGCGGCGGCAGCCGGCTTGGACGTGCCGCGTTTTTGCCAGATCTGCGGGCGGCGCATGGTGGCGCAGGTCCGCCCGGACGGTTGGAGTACGAAGTGTTCGCGCCACGGAGAGTTGGATTCGGATTGGCTCTACGTGGAGACCCTTCCCTAGCTTGGCCCGAGTTGTCCTAAATTGGAGGCATGGATCCCGCCGTTGAATTAGCCCACAAGTCCGCGTTGCGTTCTATTGAGCGCGTCGTCACGGAGACCGCGGAACCGACGCAGCCAGGGCTTGCGCTTAGCGACGTCGCCAAGCAACTGCGTGCAGGTGGCGTCATGGTGCTCACGGGGGCGGGGGTGTCCACGGAGTCGGGCGTGCCGGATTATCGCGGCCCGAAAGGTTCGTTGAGCAGGCATCGACCCATGACTTACCAGGAGTTTCGGCACGATCCCGCGGCCTCGCACCGCTACTGGGCGCGTGCCTTTGTGGGCTGGCGCGTGATGGATACTGCGCGCCCGAATCGCACGCACTACGCCTTGGTGGAGCTCGAGCGCGCCGGGCTGCTCAGTGGGCTTGTCACGCAGAACGTCGATGGCCTCCACAAGGAGGCGGGGCAGAAAAATGTCGTTGCCTTGCACGGTGACATGAAGCACGTGGTTTGCCTGAACTGCGGGAACGTGGAAGAGCGCGAGCTTTTCGACGTCCGCGCGGAGACCCTCAACCCGGGCTTCTTAGCGCGCTGGGGGGTCAGCGAGGACCAGGTCAACCCGGACGGTGACGTGGCGCTTTCGCAGGAGGCCGTCGATGAGTTCGTGATGCCGCCCTGCGTTGTGTGCGGCTCACTGCTCCTCAAGCCGGACGTGGTCTACTTTGGGGAACCGGTTCCGGCCGCGAAGAAGGATGCGGCCTATGAGATTCTGGCTGGATCGCGCTCCCTGCTGGTGGTGGGCTCCTCGCTGGCCGTGATGAGCGGTTTCCGTTTTGTGCTCGACGCCAAGAAAGCGGGTAAGCGGGTATCCGTGATTAACGGTGGTCCGGGGCGTGGGGATAATCGTGTGGATACGCTGTGGCGGACGCAGGTTGGTCCGGCTTTTGACGAGCTGCTCGACGAGCTGTCCATATAGGGTTCAGGCCCGGCATAAACCAAATGATGAGTGCCGCAACGAGTGCACTGAGTACACCTACGTGAAGTAAGTACTTGACCGGCGTGAACCACCACGCCGCCAGCGTGCCCGCGATGATCAACAACCACAGGGAGGGGATGACGTAGCCGGATGCCACGGTGGTGTTTTCATACCAATTGAGGTTGGGGAAGCGCCCGCGTGCTTCCGCGCGGATGCGGCGCTGCGGTTTGTGCGTTTGAGCCACGGCGCAGAAAAGGACAAATGCGAGCCCAGCGGCCCCAACGATGAGGTTCCCGGTTGCTCCGCCGAATACGAGAGTGGCTACGGCCACGGCGATGGCGATGCGTTCGCCTACCGTGAGCGGTAGGCCGACTGCTGGATCTACATCGGGGTAAATGTTGCGGAAAGCGTCCACGGAGGGGGTGTTTTCTGTGGTCAAAGAGGGGTACACGGTTGACGCCTGCCTTTTAAGTTAGGTAAGTATAACATGCATTAAGTAAGCCTAGCCTATCTAAATCTCTTCGTTAAGGTGACTCACTCTCATGAAAAGAACCCTTCTTGCATGCCTTGCCTCCGCGTTCTTGGTTGCAGGTCCGGCCGCTGCGCTGACACCCCAAACAGCCCATGCGGCAGAAAACTGCACCTGGAACTGGGGAATTAAGCAATCATTCCGCAACTACATCAAAGGCAACATTGCACATGGTTCGTGGGGCGCAAATGGCATTGGTTTCACAGGTGATGAACGCGGTCAGGGTGCGTTTACCTTCACGCCGACAAAGGCCAGTGTGGAAGGGGACTCGGTGGTGATCCCCTTCAACGGAAACCTCAGTTTCAAGGGGCACAACGGCGTCCTTGACATGAACTTGTCCGACTTCCAAGTCCACGCCTCGGGAAACCGCGCAGAGATCTCGGTGGACTACGTCTCTTACGAGCTCGATAGATCCGCCATGGCCCGAGGCCAGGAAATCCGGGGTGACAATGAAGTCATTGCGATTATTGACCTGCAGAATCCGGTCAAACCCGAGAGCGGCTCGGTCAACCTCACCGGCTCCACCACTTTGACGCAGGGCGGAAATCGCCTCTTCACCGGCTTCTACGAGCCCGGCGAAGCCTTGGATCCTTCCTCGGGAACCGTGGGCCTTGATGGTAGTTGCGCGGCAGGCAAAGGCACCGGCGATGTCCCAACGTCGATCACTGGTAAATTTACCGGCTTCAACGAAGAGGCCATGGCAATCCTGTCCGAGACTAACGACACCATGAATGGCATCACCACGTTCATGGGTAACACCGAGAAATTCTTGAGCCAGCTCAAGTCCTTTTATGGCGATTCCGCTGGTAATTCCGGTGGTACTGCGGCAGGCGGCTCCAACGGGGCATCGCACAGCGCAGCGCAAAAAGGTGGTGACACCAAGAGTACGGGTGCGTCTACAGCTTCCGGAAACGGAAGCCAGTCCGCAGGAACCAAGGCCGAAACGGGAACGCAGGCTGCAGGAGCTGCGGCTGCAGGAAGCGCTGGCAACGGGGACGAGAAGTGCGAGGCCACTGGCGTTACCCAAGCTAGCGCTGCATGGGGTGTAAAGAAGTCCTTCCAGTCCTACATCACTGGCTCGATTGCGCAGGGCCGCTGGGACCTTAACGCAGTGGGTTACGAAAATGAGCGCTTCACCTTTAACGGCAACTCCGGCGCTGTAAACGGGAACGCAGGCAGCATTCAGTACTCCGGCTCGATGCACTTTAGCGGTCACCACGGCAAACTCGATCTTAATATCTCCAATCTCGCGGTCACCTTCAACGGCAACTCCGGGCAGCTGATTGGTGACGTCAGCTCTTCCAACATGGAAGGCGAAAAGAAGGACTTTGGCCGAACCGTAATCGGTGATCTCAGCTTCAGCTCCCTCGACGTGGGAGAAAACTCCCTACAAGGTGAGGCGAGCGTGGCCCTGAGCGAGACCGGCTCCGAGGCTTTTGCTGGTTTCTATGAGCCAGGCACACAGCTGGATCCGCTCTCCATCAGTGCAGACCTAGGAGGCAGCGCAGATTGCGCTGCCGTCACAGGCGGTGGCTCTGGCGCCGGGGGCACCTCCGGCGGATCTAAATCCGGATCTACTGGTGCTGGCGCGGCAGGCAAGAACGCAGACGCAGCATCGCTGACAGGCGGCGAGTCGCAGGGCTACCAGGACGGATCTGGCAACTTCAAGATCAAGTCTGCCGCAGCGCAGGACAAGGGCTTTGAGTGGGGCGACTCCCGCACCTACCTGCTGCTGCTCATCGCCGGACTCGTGATCGCGGGCGGCTCTACCAGCCGCTTGGTCATGCAGAACCCGGCTTAACCAGCTTAAAAAGAGAAAAGACCTAAAACATGAAAAAACTCTCCGCTATTTTTCTGACGCTGGTGTGCGCGCTGACTCTCGGCGCGTGTGGCGTCCAAGGCGGGTATGAGGACCTAACGAGTGAACTGCCCGCAGCAGATAGCGTGAGCGACCCTCGTTCCTTTACCGGACTAAGTAACGTCAGCGACTTCAAAGACATCGAACCAGTGGCGGATTCCGTGGAACCGCAGCTGCCAGTAGAACTCACGGACGCTGACGGCAACGATGTGACCGTCAATGACGTCTCGCGCATCTTGGCTCTCGACATCTATGGCACCTACACCAAATCGCTGACTGGCTTAGGCCTAGCGGACAACATCGTCGGTCGCACTGTTTCCTCAACCGAACCCAACCTGCAGGATCTGCCGGTGGTTACCGAAGGCGGACACAATATCAATGTTGAGGCTGTTCTCTCGCTCGAGCCCACGCTGGTGATTGTCGATCACTCCATCGGGCCGCGCGACGCAATCGATCAGATTCGCGCCGCTGGCGTGACCACTGTGGTCATGGAACCGCAGCGCACCATCGATTCGGTTGGCGAGGACATTGCGAAGCTTGGCGGGGTCGTCGGCCTGCCCGAAGAAGCAAAGGAGCTGGGGGAGAGGTCAATTAAGGAAATCGATGAGGCGAAGGCCGCCATCGCCGAGCTGGTGCCAGACGAGCCCATGCGCATGGCATTCCTCTACGCGCGTGGCAACGGTGGTGTCTTCTTCATCATGGGAGAGGGCACGGGCGCCCGCGACCTCATCGAGGGAGTCGGTGGTGTGGATCTCGGAACCGAAAACCATCTGTCCTACGCCGAACCAGCAAACGCCGAGGCCTTGGCCAAGATCGACCCCGAGGTGATCATCATGATGACCAACGGCTTGGAGTCGACCGGCGGAATCGACGGCCTCATGCAGCGCCCAGGTGTCGCACAGACCACTGCCGGAAAGAAGCAGAGAATCGTCACCATCCCGGATGGGCAATCCTTGGCTTTCGGGCCGATGACGGGGCAGACGCTCATCAAATTGGCGAAGGCAGTTTATGCTCCAGACGCTTAATACAACGCTGAACGCACAGCCTGACGTTTTTGAGAAGCGCCAGCGCAAAAGAACGTGGGTCTTCATCGTCCTGGCGGTGCTGCTGTGTGCCGCTGCGCTGGTCTCCATCGTGTTGGGCCAGTACTACGTGCCTGTGCAGGATCTGTTTCCAATCCTTGCCGGCGGTCCGCACCAAGAGGCCTTGTCCGCCAATGTGGTGTGGGAGATTCGCCTTCCACGAATCGCACTGGGCTTTTTGGTCGGGGCGTCGCTTGGCGTGGCTGGCACCTTGATGCAGGCCGTCTTTGCCAACCCCTTGGCAGAGCCCTCCATCATCGGCGTGACCTCCGGCGCTGGCGTGGGCGCTGCCGTGGTCATCGTCTTCAACGTCTCCTTGCTGGGCACCTTCATCGTGCCTGCCGCAGCTTTTCTCACGGCACTTGCCGTTACCGCGTTGATCTATCAACTCGCTCGCCATGGCGGACGCGTGGCCGTTGTCAACCTGATCCTGACCGGCATCGCTATTAACGCAGTGTGCAATGCGGTCATCTCCTTCATGGTTTATCTGGCGCCCACCGCCAACCGGGAGCAGATCATTTTCTGGCAAATGGGATCCCTCAACGGCGCGCAGTGGAAGCACGTCTGGGTGGTGCTGCCAGTGGCTGCATTAGGAGCGTTCGTGGCTTTCCGCTTGGGTGAGCAGCTCGACGCCTTAGCCTTGGGCGAACGCGCGGCGGGGCATATCGGCATCAACGTCCAAAGGTTGCGTATCGCCGCGATCGTTGCTTCTGCGGTGCTGACCGCGGGCGCAGTGTCCTTTGCTGGCCTCATCGGTTTCGTGGGACTCATCGTGCCGCACCTGTTGCGCACCATCGTGGGGCCTGCGAACAAAATCTTGTTACCAGCCTCGGCTCTTGCTGGCGCGGTACTCATCGGGTTTGCCGACGTTGCTGCACGTACGCTGATTCCCTTTGCGGACTTGCCCATCGGAATCTTCACCGCGCTAGTGGGTGGCCCCTGTTTCTTTGTGTTGTTGCGGCGGATGATGCGAAAGGGGATGCACTCATGATTTCGGTGCGGGGACTTACTGTTGAAATTGGGCACCGCAAGCTTGTCGACGCCGTTTCTTTCGACGCACAACCTGGCGAGGTTACGGGTCTCATCGGGCCGAATGGCGCCGGCAAATCGACGGTATTGGCCGCGGTCGCGGGAGACCTTGAATACTCCGGAAGCGTACAGCTGGCTGGGCTTGACCCCACGGGGCTTTCCCCAAACGAACTGGCCCGTCTGCGGGCAGTGATGCTGCAGGATGTTGGAGTGTCCTTCGAGTTCTTAGTGCGCGACGTGGTTGCGATGGGCCGAAGTCCGTGGGCGGGCACTTCATCTGAGGCTGAGGATGAAGAGATCGTCGCCGCGGCCTTAGCTGCTGCCGACGTCGCGCATCTGGCCGGCCGTGACGTCGTTACGCTGTCGGGCGGTGAGCGGGCACGGGTTGCTTTGGCCCGTGTGCTCGCGCAGCAAACCCCGGTTATCTTGCTCGATGAACCCACCGCTGCCCTGGATATCCACCATCAGGAGCAGGTACTTTCCTTGGCCCAAGCACTGGCTAAGCAAGGCGGAATTGTAGTCCTTGTGGTGCTGCATGACCTCAACGCTGCTGCCGCGTATTGCGATCACATCGTGTGCATGGCGGACGGGAAGGTGGTGGCCCACGGAACCGTGCCGGAGGTCTACGCCGATGCGGTCTTGTCCGAGGTTTATGGATGGGACATCACGGTAGCTGAGATCGATGGCCGGCTGTGCGTGTTGCCGCAGCGCTGTCCGCCCACGGGCATCGACTCACTTATCTCCACATACAAATTGTCCAACATTTAAATCGACCAATACTCAAATCTCAACACTTTGTCTAAGGAAAAATCATGCGAAAACTAGCCCTTGTTGTCGCGCTCTCCAGCTCCCTTCTCTTGGCACCGCAGGCGAGCGCCGAGCAAACATGCGACCCCACCCAAACCTGTGCGGAACCAGCACCGCAACAGACCTCCAGCTTCGCTGAAGCATGGAATTACATCTTGGGTTTGACCGCGCTCGGTGGAATGTTTGCCATCATCGGTCATGCGATCATGAAATCGGGGCTACTTCCCGCAATGCCAGCGCTGCCGAGCATCTAGTTAATGAGCTTAAGGAGCGTGCGTACGATGGCGTGCACACGCTTGTCCAGTGGCATGTCCTCGTGCATGACGACGGCGCGTTTGTCGAAGTCCTGAACGTAGATGTTGCGCACGGTGCCGTCCTTGACCTTGCTGCCGTCTAGGAAGCACGTCTCGGGAGGAACCACCACGGCGTCGTTCTTCGTGGCGATGCACGTGTAGGTCACGCCGGGCTCGAGGTCGCCGTCGACGTTTGTATCGAGGAGGATCTTACTTCCGACGATTTGCTGCATGCCGGCTGGTCCGAACCAACCATCAATGATGGAGCGCATCACCGCTTCTTGGCGTCCGCTGCGCACAAGTCGGCTGACGATTCCGCCCTGCGTCGTGCCGTGGTTGGGGGAGCTTAGGCAGATGAGATGGCGGACCTTTTCGGCGCCGCCATCGATGCGCATCCAGTAACGGGCTAACAGCCCACCCTGAGAGTGACCGACGAGGATAGCTTTTTCTACGCCGGTAACGTTGAGGACTGCATCAATGTAGGAGCCCAGTTGTTGAGAAGACTCAGGGATGGGCTGGGTTGCTCGGTTGCCGTAGTCAGGGGCAAAAACTGCCCATCCGTCCTCGCGGAGTTGGGTGCCGAGCAGCTGCCAGATGCCTTTAGTGTCGCAGGTGCCGTGAATGAGGATTACTGGCCAGGGCCGCTCCGGCGTTGGGTGGGCGGACCAATCGTCCTCGAAGATGCCGCGGGGTTTGATGCGTGCGCCGAGGGGGAGGGTGGCTGCGGTGTCCGCTTCTAGGATCTTTTCTCCGGGCGTGGAGTCGGGGCGTGCGTGGAGGCGCGAGGCGATTTCTTGGGAGACGTCCTCGCGCAACGCGATTGCGGTTGCAGGGGTTGCGATTCCATAGCGCGGTGAGTCTTCACTGGGGCGCCAAAACTTCCCGAGTTGCGCGGAGATTGAGTTTCGCAATTCAACGATCGGATCTGGTGCCATGTGTCAAAATTGTACCCTTGATCCATTTATGCACGTCATGGGCAGTTTTATGAAGCAGTTTAAAAATTTTGGAAAACGCTTGACCATCATCCAAAAGTTTTATAAACTAAGGCTTGCCTAATCACGGGCGGTTACTTGGGAAGATGCGCTCCACTTCTTTACCAGGTGCCGAAGATTAGTCATGGGGAGAGGGCCCGCCAGTGCGCAGCTGGCGGGCCCTCGTTAATTCAATAGCCTTGGGGCAGTCTAGCGGTCCCTCGACGGTTTCCCGGCACCGTTGAAGCTGCCGAAATGGTGTACCCGAATTACACTCGCTGGCATGACTGACCTGCAGCATGCCCACTTTGTTGAAGAGGCAGTATGCCATCTCATCGAGCTCTATGACAGCTCGTGCTCCGTCGCGCGTAAATCCCTCGCGACGGGGGATTTCGATCGTTATAGGCACGTGGTCTATCCCAAAATCACTGTGCACGTGCGCGAATGGCAGCCCATCGACCGTTCCGAACCCTTTGGATATGTGGACCAAGCTGGCCGCTTTTCTGCCGTCATTTCCAAACCTCAGCTCCTGCGTGATTACCTCACGGAGCAGCTATCAAGGCTGACGGAGAACTATCCCTGTGACATTTACGTAGGCCAGTCGAATGAGCTCATTCCACCGGAGTACATCCGTGACGCCGGCTCAGTGCCCGAGAACCGCGGTGAGATACCGCGCCCCACTCTGGACGAGGTCAACGATGCCATCATCGACGGCGAGTGGAAGGCCTTCCACGGTAAGGAAAAACCGCTCTTCCACTTTGGCCCGCAGCGCTTCGACATCGCGTGCGCGCGCATCGAGCACTACACCGGCATCGAGGTCGACACGGTGCAGAAGTACATCCTGTTCACCAACTATGCCATGCACACCACGGAGTTTGTGAAGTTTGGCCTGCGCGAGCTCACCAAAGAGGATTCCCGCTACACGGCGCTGGTGTTGCCTACTGGGGAGACGATCCACTCGAATGACGCCGTGCTTCTCGACGTCGACGAGCTCACCCTAACCTCCCGCTATCAGATGCCACGCTTTGACCTCATCACGGCCAGCGGGGACGGAATCACGATGATCAACATTGGCGTTGGTCCATCCAACGCCAAGACAATCACGGACTGCCTTGCTGTCCTGCGCCCCGAGGCGTGGATCATGATCGGGCACTGCGCTGGACTGGACGGCCGCATGCGTATCGGCGACCTCATCCTGGGTAACGCCTATCAGCGCGAGGACCACATTCTCGACCGCAAGGTGGGCGCGGGGAATCCGATTCCCGCTATACCTGAAGTGCAGCGCATGCTGGAGGCCTCCGTGCGGGAGGTCTACGGTGACGATAATCCTTTGATGCGTACCGGCACGGTGCTCTCGACCGACGACCGCAACTGGGAATGGCGCACCTCCCGCGACCTGTGGGAGTGGCTACAGCACTCCACCGCTGTGGCGGTGGATATGGAGTCCTGCACGCTGGCGGCAAACGGTTACCGCTACCGCGTTCCTTATGGCACGCTTCTGTCCGTCTCCGATTTGCCTTTGCATGCCGTCCCCAAGCTGCCCGCACAAGCGCAGGCCTTTTACTCGAACTCTAAGGAAGCGCACGTGATGTGCGCGGTGCGCGCAGTGGAGCAGCTAGCAGGAAATCCCTCCCGTTTGCACACAAGAAAGCTCAGAAGAACTTTGGGCGAGGTTCCTTTCCGATAGACTATACGAAAAGATTCGTCGGTCGAAGGAGCAGGCAAGCCGCATGAGCGTCCCAGAATGGTTTAACTCAGAACGCGAGAACCTCACGTGGGAAACATTCGGCGAGGCAAGCCGAGCGCTCTCCCAACAAGTCATTGATTCTGGGTGGTTCCCTGATCTCATCGTGGGCGTGGCCCGTGGCGGCCTCATCCCAGCAGGCGCCATCGGCTATGCAATCGGCGTCAAAGAAATGGGCGCAATCAACGTGGAGTTCTACACCGACATCGGTGCGACCTTGCCCGAGCCAGTTCTGCTTAACCCGCAGCTGGATATCGAATCCTTGCAGGGCAAGAAGGTTCTGGTGGTCGATGACGTGGCCGATTCTGGAAAGACCCTCGATCTCGTGGTCAACCTGCTGGCGGAAACGGCCGCTGAGGTGAAGTCAGCCGTTATTTACACCAAGCCCACGACCATCTTTGAGCCGGATTTCTCGTGGAAAAAGACAGATGCCTGGATCAATTTTGCGTGGTCGGTTCTGCCTGTTATCACTGTTGACGGTTCTTTTAGGGAAGGGGCCTAGGGGCCGCTAGAGTATGTGCGGTGTCTCAACAACCCGCACCTACTTCTGTTCTCGGCAGTTTTAAATATGCATTTTCTTCGCCAGCGCGCTTTCGTATGGAGGTCTTCGGCGGCCTCGCGGTAGCGCTGGCGCTGATTCCTGAGGTTCTCAGTTTTTCCATCTTAGCGGGGCTCGATCCGCGCGTAGGTTTGTTTGCCTCGGTGATCATGGCAATCTCCATCGCGTTCACCGGCGGACGCCCCGCGATGGTTTCTGCGGCGGCGGGCGCGGTGGCCTTGGTTATTGCGCCGTTGTCGCACAGTCACGGCCTTGACTATGTGGTGGCCACCATCATGCTGGCCGGCATCTTGCAGATCATCTTGGCGATGCTGGGCGTCGCCAAGCTTATGCGTTTCATCCCGCGCTCGGTGATGACCGGATTCGTCAACGCTTTGGGCATCATGATGTTTACCGCGCAGCTGCCGCATCTTAAGCATGTGCCGTGGATGGTATACGTGCTGGTGGCAATGGGGCTGGTGATCATGCTGGTGCTGCCGCGGCTGACCACGGTGATCCCTGCGCCTTTGGTGACCATCCTGGTGGTCACGGTGTTGGCTATTGCTTTCGGGTGGAAGGTCCCGGACGTGGCCGACCAAGGTGAGCTGCCTACGAGCCTGCCGGGATTGTTTATTCCGAACGTGCCGCTGAATCTGGAGACGCTCGAGCTCATCGCTCCTTACGTGGTTGGCGTGGCTCTGGTGGGACTGATGGAATCGCTGCTGACGGCGAAGCTCGTCGACGACATTACGGACACGCACTCCGATAAGACGCGCGAGTCCTTAGGCCAAGGCGTGGGAAACATCTTGTCCGCACTGATTGGTGGAATGGGTGTGTGCGCGATGATTGGCCAGACCATGATCAATGTGAAGGGCGCGCAGGCACGCACGCGCTTGTCGACGGTCCTCGCCGGCGTCTTCCTGCTCATCCTCGTCGTGGTCTTGGGGGAGACCGTCGGCCGCATTCCTATGGCGGCGTTGGTAGCGGTGATGATTATTGTCGCTGGTACGACCGTGGATTGGCATTCGATTAACCCGCGCACGCTGCGGCTTATGCCGCTTTCGGAAACAGTGGTCATGCTGGTAACCGTGGTGGGCACCTTGCTTACCCACAACTTGGCAGTGGGTGTGGTCGCCGGTGTGCTGGCGGCGTCGGTGGCTTTTGCTCGCCGCGTGGCGCATTTCGTGTCGGTGGACTTGGAGGGAAACACCTACTTTGTGCGTGGGCAGCTTTTCTTCGCGTCCTCGAACGATCTGGTTTATGCCTTCGACTACACGTTGCCGGAAGAGCACGTGGTTATTGACCTAAATGGCGCCGAAATTTGGGATGCCTCCACGGTGGCGACGCTGGATTCGGTGCAGGAAAAGTATGCCGACCGCGGGGTCGAGGTGGAATTCCGGGGCTTGGATGGTGCGAGCTTGCAGCGCTTGGAGCGTCTGAGCGGCAAGTTAGACAGGTAGTTCTTTTGGTTGATTTTCTCCTTAAATATTGATTTTTAGGTAACCCTAACTTTAAGTTGGTTTCGGTAAGTTAGGTAAGCATTACTTTTCTAAGGAGAATTTATGACCATTGCGCTGGATCGACCGTTATCGCTGGCTTTGCGCGAGGAGACTGCGCGTGCCCACGAGGCGGCGGAGGGATCGAGCTTTATGCAGCGGCTCATGGCGGGAGAGCTAGATGCCAAAGCTGTCGCCGATCTGACCGGTCAGCTGTGGTTTGTGTATGAGACATTGGAGCGAACAGTGCGTGCTGTGGCGGAAACGGCCACCGCGGGCGCTGTGGCCGATCCGCGTTTGGAGCGCCGCGATGCTCTCGAGGTCGATCTGACTCAGCAGCTGGGAGGGGATTGGCGTGATAAGGTTCGCATCTTGCCGGCTACCGCGGCTTATGTGGCCCGCCTTGAGCAGTTGGCTACACCTGAGCATGCAGTTGAGGTTGTGGCGCATCACTATGTGCGCTACCTCGGTGACATTTCCGGCGGCCAGGTTATTGCGGCGCGGTTGGGTGCACTGTATGGGATTGATCCGGATGCGCTTAACTTCTACGACTTCACCGCGATCGGGAAGATTCCTCCTTACCGCAATGGTTACCGACAGCGTATTGATGAGATGCGATTGGCAGAAGCAGAGCGGGCGGCGCTTATCTCTGAGGCCCAGGCGGCCTTTGCGTTTAATTCGGGCATCTTTGCTGAGTTAGATCGGCGACACTAAAACAGGTCTTGACTTTAAGCTTAGCCTTGCCTAACCTCTGTTAGGTATAGCAAAGCTCAGTTTGCATACTCTCATCTACACTCTTTCTGATTCGGAGAACTAAATGAAGCCAATCTCTGTACTCACCGCCACCACTCTCGTGGCCGGTGCTCTCGCAGTACCCACTGCTTCCGCTGCGGAAATTCCTGCCCTCGCTTCCGGTGAGCTCAGCTGGCCCATCAAGGAGTCCTTCATTTCCTACCTGCAAAAGCCTTTTGCGCAGGGTGAGATTAAGACCACTGATGGTGCCGTCTTCGCTGACAATTCTTTCAAGCTTCCAGTGAATGCTTCCGCATCCACGGTTGACGAAAAGGGTAACGGAACCATCGACACTGATGGCTCGCTGCACTTCAAAGCACACCCGGGCATGGGCCCAGATGGCGGCTATGGCCTCGATATGACGTTCAGCGACATCAAGGTGGTGGTTTCCGGCACTGATGCCACCATCACGGCGGACTTGAAGACCACCGGTGCCAAGGGGCCAGGCAGCAAGGAGGCAATTGAAACCGACCTGGATGACGCAGAAATCTCCACCTTTAAGTTGAGCGAAGCAATTGTTCCGGCAGCAGAGAAGACCTACACCACCACAGATGCACAGACGTCCATCACCAAGGTTGGCTCCGACGCGATGCTGGGCTTCTACGAGCCGGGACCGCTAGAGGACGGAAACACTGACCTCACTGTCACCTATGGCAAGGCGGCTGCTGAGCCAGAAGTGAAGCCAGAGCCGAAGCCAGAGTCGAAACCAGATCCAAAGCCTGACGCGGGTTCTTCCGCGGGTGCAATCGGCGGCATTGTAGCCGCGATTGTTGCGATTCTGGCTGCAGTCGGTGCTGCCTTCTCTGGTGCGATTCCGGGCCTGAAACTGCCGAAGCTGTTCTAGGCAAGGGCGGCGTCGTCAAGCGTGGCTTGGTTGTGTCGCGGTTGTTCTAAGGGGGAATGCAGTGGTGGATATCCTGAGCAAAGTTAGGAGATCCAACCCAAAAAGTTGCCTTGACCGGCATGTTTGCTAAAGCAAACCTTCCTAGCGCGACGGAAATAAATCTGTATTGTTGGTGTTGCACTTAATGAATCGCCCCGGTTTGATAGGCAATTGTACTTTCCGGGGTGTCTTAGAGAAAGGTTCCTGACATGGACGAGAAGCTGCAAACCCTCCTGAACAATCAGGTCAACAACGAGCACGGCGCTGCTCTTATTTACACCCAGCTGGCATACGAGATGGATAACCTCTCCTTCCCAGGTATGCGCGACTGGTTCTACGCGCAGGCAGAAGAGGAGCGCGCGCACGCGCAGAAGTTCGCGCAGCACCTGCTGGACCGCGGCTACCGCGTTGAGCTTTCTGACATCTCAGTTCCTTCCATCAAGGCAGCTACCCCGCTGGATGCTTTCGAGGCGGCTTTCGCGCACGAGCAGAAGGTCTCCGAGCAGATTCGCGAGATCGCGCGCACCGCTGATGCGGCCGGCGATCTGGATTCCCGCTCCATGATCAACTGGTTCCTGGAGGAGCAGATCGAGGAGGAGTCCACCGTCAGCGAGATCGTCGACCAGATCAAGCTCGTGGGCAACGATGGCTCTGGCCTCCTGCGCATCGACGCAGAGCTTTCCTCCCGCGGCTAAGCCTTTAGCTCGAGCGGCACGCGCAGCAGGGGATCGAGCGCAATTGCGCGGGTAATCGCCCCCACGATCTCCTGATGCGAGGGGATGAGACGTAGCTGGGCGGACTTTCCGGCTTTTTCTCGTACGACTGCCGCGAAACGTTTCGGCGCAGCAGGGTCATCAAGGAATGCTCCACCGGCGAGCACAACGGTGGTGGGCTCATGTTCCTTGATGAGTTGTGCCGCGACAAGGCCTAGATGGCGAGCGCGTTCATCGAGGATTTCGCGGTGCGCGGAGGTATCGACGTTGTCTAGCTTTTTCTGCACGGCGGCGGTAGTTAAGGTTTCCTCTGGGTGGGGCACCTCTGCGATGGAAGGCAGGGGGATGATCTGGGAGACTTCGTCGCCAGTGGAAAGCGCGGCGCCGATCGAGTCATCCGCAAAAAGCACTAGAACCGGATCGGTATTTCCAAGTTCCGCGGCTTGGGTTTCGGAGCCCAAGATTGCGGGCACGGCGGAGGAAACCACAACGGGCACGCTGAACTGATAGTGCAGGCGCTCTGCGATGTCGACGTCGACCCAACCCAGGTTTGCGGCGGTGACGCGGCCCGCGGCGTCGACAGTGCCGGAGGTGGTAATGCCCACGGAGACCAGTTTGCGGTCGAGGCCTGCGCTTAGGCGATGGACGCCGGCCATGATGTGCTCGATGAAGTCCTCCTCGCTCAGCTGCGCGACGGGGGTAGGTACGTCATCTTCGCGGATGGTGCGCCCGAGCGTGTCGTAGAAGCCGATGTGGGTTTGCGAGGTGCCCACGGCGATTCCGGCCAGGATCCAGTCATTTTCGGCAACTTCGAGCGGAACCGTGGGGCGCCCGCGGCCGCGGGAACGGGTGAGATCGTTTCTTTCCTGGACGAGGCCCGCCTGGAGCAGTGCCGCGGTGGCGCGGGTGATGGTGGGCTGGGAAAGTCCTGTCGCCTCGACGAGCTCACTGCGCGTGATGATGGGGTTTAAACGCACGAGGTGAAGGCACTTAGCCGCTGGGGTGCGCGGGCGAGTGAACACGGGACCAGGTTTGAGCATAAGTAGAAGTATAGATTTTCTAGACCGTATTGTCTAGCAGGTATCCGCAAGATTAGACAACATTGTCTAAGGGATTCTTTCTATAGTGTGGTGTCCATGGATTCAATTGCGGTTTATTGCGGCTCGGCCACCGGTAACTCGGAAGCATATATCGAAGCAGCCCGTCAGCTGGGCGGGCAGCTGGCAGATCGTGGAATCAACTTGGTTTACGGCGGCGGCAACGTGGGGCTCATGGGCGTGGTAGCGGATGCATGTCTGGCAGGAGGCGGAACGGTCACCGGCGTGATCCCCGAACAGCTGGTGGACCTAGAGCTTTCACATCCTGGCCTGACCTCACTTGAAGTGGTGGAGACCATGGCGCAGCGCAAGACCCGCATGGAGGACTTGGCAGATGGCTACGTGTGTCTGCCGGGCGGCGTGGGCACCCTCGAAGAGCTCGCGGAGGTGCTGACCATGCAGCAACTAGGCCACGTCGACGGCCCCGTTGGCTTGGTGGACGTCGCCGGATTCTGGCGTCCTTTCGTGGACATGTACGCGGGCATGTCAGAGGCGGGCTTCGTGCAGCGCCGCTTTGTGGATGCGATCGTGCTTGAGCCAACGCCAGCGCAGGTTCTGGATGCCTTTGCGGGTTGGACTAATCCCGGGATGAAGTGGGATAACAAGTAGCTAACAAGCTGACAACGTTTGGCGCCTAGGTTGGCCCTAGGCTCCAGGTAAAGGATAGACTTCACCCTCATGAGTTCAGAGCCAAACCAGAGCCGCCATCCTTCCCTCTTGGACGCGGCCTGCGATAACTTTGTGCACGATCTTGCGGAGCTAAGCCCTACCGAAGCAACGGCGTGGGGCATCCCGGGATTCGAAGGCGAGCTGCAGGATTTCTCGCCGGAGTACTACGCGGCTATTGCTGACCGCACCCGTGACATGGTCGCTGACGTCGATGCTCTGGATGACACCACTGACGAGTCCGATGATGAAGATGACTTCGACGATGTGGATTACGTGACCGCAGCCGTCTTGCGCGATCGCCTTTGCCTAGAGCTGGACTTGCACCACCACGGCGAGGATATGCGCAGCCTCAACAACATCGCCTCCCCGGTGCAGACCATTCGCGATACTTTGCTGCTGATGCCGCAGGATACCCCTGAGCAGCTTGATGCCATTCGCTCGCGCCTGTCCAAGGTCGGTGGCGCACTAAGCGGATACAAGGATTCCTTGCAGGAGTCGGCGGCACATGGCCTGATTCCGCCGCATCGCCAGATCAACGAAGTCTTCGTCCAGTGTGAGCGGCTTGCCGACGCCGGTTCCATGCTGGAGGGCCTTGGCGTCGAGGGTACTGAGGTCGAGGCGGCAAAGAGCGCTTTTGGGCAGTTCGCTGATTGGCTCTCCAATGAACTACAGCCGCAGGCTTCCACCGAGGATGCGGTGGGCCGCGACCGCTATGAGCGGTTTTCCAAGCTTTTCGTCGGCGATACCGTCGATCTTGATGAGGCCTACGAGTGGGGCCTGGAGCGTGTCCAAGAAATCCGCGCTGAGCAAGAAAAGATCGCGCACGAGTTGTATGGCTCTGAGTGCACCGTGAAGGCCGCGATGCGCAACCTCAACCAAGAGGAGCGCTACGTGCTGGAGGGCACCGATGCGCTCGTGGAATGGATGCAGGGCACGGCGGAGAAAGTCATCAAGGATTTGGATGGCACCGAGTTCGACATTCCGGAGCAGATCCGCGATATCGAATGCTGCATCGATCCTGCCGGTACAGGCGGCATCTTTTATACCCCGCCTTCAGATGATTTCTCGCGTCCCGGCCGCATGTGGTGGTCAGTTCCGGCTGGCCAGGAGCGTTTCCACACCTGGCAAGAGCTGACCACGGTTCACCACGAGGGCGTGCCGGGCCATCATCTGCAGCTGGGTTCTGCGCTGGTCCAAGATGATCTCAACCTGTGGCGCCGTGCGGTGACCTGGAACTCGGGCCACGGCGAAGGCTGGGCGCTTTACGCTGAGGCGCTCATGGCGGAGCTGGGTTATATGGAGGATCCGGGATTCCGCATGGGGCTTCTCGACGCCCAGCGTTTCCGCGCCGCCCGCGTTGTGGTGGACATCGGATTGCACTTGGGCAAGAAGCTGCCGGACTGCAGCAACTCTGGCAAGTGGGATAAGGCCCACGTGAAGACCTTCATGCGCGAAAACACCGCGATGGATGACGCGAACCTCAACTTTGAGGTCAACCGCTACCTGGGCTGGCCGGGGCAGGCGCCTTCCTATGCCTTGGGCGAGCGCCTATGGCAGCAGACCAGGCAGGAGGCCGTGGAGCAGGGAATGAGCGTACGGGACTTCCACTCCGAGGCCTTGGCGCTAGGATCTGTTCCTATGTCGATTCTGCGGCAGACCATCTTGAACTAAAGCCTGAGTTTTCAGTCTTAGCCATTTGATAGCAGCGGAGCGCTTGATGGTCACTTACTTTTTGGTTATAAGGCGCAAAATTTGGGGCAAATAGCCTGCGATAACGAGCACGATGATGAGGCGGACGATCTGCACCGCGACCACTGCAGGTCCCGCGCCGCCTTCGGAAGATAGCGCAAGAACTGTCTCGAGAGCGCCGGGCGAGGTGGCGAGGTAGGCCTCGAAATAGGAGATATCCAGCCAGGCCGTCAGCGGCCAGGCGGTAAGCGCGCAGACGCCGATGACGATAATGATGAAGGCGATTGTGGCCGGGAGCTGCTTGGCAAAGGAACGCAGCGCGGGGATGGACAGTCCGCCGCCGCAGACCCAACCGATGGACATGAATGCCATGATCTTGAAGATGGAGTGCGGCTCCAGTGTGTGCCCGGCGGGCAGGAATTGCGCGACGATGACGGTGAGGATGAGCGGGCCCAAGACGGCTGAGGCGGGCAGGTGCGCGAGCTTGCCTAGGCGCTCGCCGAGGACCGCAATAGCTACGGTCAGCGCAATGACCCACCAGGCGCTATCGACGTGGACGGATGCATCCGTGCCACCGGATTCAGTGGTCATGAAGCTGACCATAAAAGGCAGAGAGACCGAAACCGCGAGCAGGCGCAGGTATTGGGTCAGCGCCACGTAGCGGTAGTCGGCGCCGAGCTCGCTGGCAAGCGCCGGCATAAGGGAGGCGCCGCCGGGCAGCATGGATAATATGCCGGTCTCCCAGGAGATCTCTTTGGGCTGCGAGCGGTGCAGCAACATTCCGCCTGCCATGCCGACGACGACGGTGATGAGGGACATCGTGATGGCGGCGGGAAGAAAGCCAAGAAGTAGCGAGGCCGGTACCAGCGTGAGGGGGATGGCTGCCATGATGCCGATGAAGCCGCGGGCCACGGCGTAGAAGTGCTTGTTGACGGTGAGTTCTTGCCCGGTGATAAGCGCCATCGCGCCGGAGACCACGATGGCTGCCAGGATCCAGGCGGCGGGCACGTGCAGGTAAGTAAAAAGCGTGCCGAGGGCCACAGACCCTGGCGCAATGATGGCCCACTGTGCACGAACAGACATGGCGTCGAGTTTAATAACACGCATGGAGTTGTTGGACCTGGGGTTTAGCGGTTGGGCATTTTTGACGTCAGGAGCTGCGGTAGCGGGATGGATCGATGCCGTCATTGGCGGCGGGGGACTCGTACTAATTCCGCTCATCATGGCGGTGGCACCGCAACTGGCGCCGGCGACGGCGCTGGCCACGAATAAAGTTGCGGCAGTCTCGGGCACGGCCTCGGCTGCAGTGACGATGGTGCGCAAGGTTCGGCCACCGGCGGGGGAGCTTGTCCGCTTAAGCCTGGTAGCGCTGGTGTGCTCCGGCATCGGCGCGGGCGCTGCGGCGATGATTGATAAGGACGTGATGCGCCCGCTGATTATCGTGTTGATGGTCTGCGCCGGCGCCTTCGTGGCCTTTCGCCCTAGCTTTGGCACGAATGAAAGCGAAGGCATCCGTGGCGGATGGCGTAGGTGGGCTGCGTTGGCAGCGGTGGCCTGCATCGCTTTCTATGACGGCATCTTTGGCCCCGGCACCGGCATGTTCCTCATCATGGTGTTTACGGGCATCTTCTCCCAGAACTTCCTCAAGTCAGCGGCGATGGCGAAGGTGGTCAATACCTGCACGAACGTCGGCGCGCTCTGCGTGTTCATCCTGGGAGGGCACGTCATTTGGGCGCTGGCCCTAGTCTTGGCCGTGGCTAACGTCATTGGCGCGCAGCTCGGTGCCCGCACCGTACTAGGCGGCGGCACCAAGCTGATTCGTTATGCCCTGCTTACCCTCGTGGTGGTAATGAGCATCTACCTGGGCATCCAGCAGTGGGGGACTACATCCGCTTCTTAGTCTTGGCGGTGGCAGGTGCGGTCCACGGGTCCTCGGGCCACGGGTGCTTGGGGTAGCGCCCGCGCATATCGGCGCGCACGCCCTGGTAGGGCCCAGCCCAGAAGCTGGCCAGATCATCGGTGACGGCAAGCGGCCGGCCGGCAGGCGAGAGCAGGTGGAATTGCACGCGGTGGCCGCAATATACGGGGGATTCGGCCAAGCCAAAGCACTCTTGCAGCTTGATGGAGACCACGGGACGCTCGCCACTCCAGTCGATCTTTGCATCCCTGCCGGAAGGAACGGGTAGGCGCTCAGGTGCGAGTTCGTCGAGTTTGCTTGCCTCCGGCCAGGGCAGAAGTCGCTGTAGAGCAGGGTAGACGTCGATAGCGGAGGCAGGCGTGCCTTCTGCAATCTGGTGCAGCTCGGGGCCGAGCCACTCGGCAGGATCCGCCTGCTCCACGTCTGGCCAAGGCGCGCCGTAGTTGCGGTAGAGGTGACGAAGGCGATTGCGCAGGATCTGGGCTTTCTCGCTGAAAGAGAAAAGACCTAGGCCCTGCTCGCGGATGCCGGCAGCAAGGGCTTCTTCGGCGGCGGCACCGGTGACCTTGATGGGGGTAGAACTTAGCTCGATCGCGCCGGCGCGGGTTACTTTGCGCCCGCGGATTTTCCCATCCTTTAAGGTCGCAGTTACTTCTTCAGTGGTGCCGATGGCTGCAAGCGCTGCCTCTTCGTCGATGCGGGTAAAGGCGCGGATGATGGCGTTTCCAGCGTTAGAAAGAGACACTTCCGCTACGGCCAGCCATGCGGCACCATTGTCCTCTAATAATCGGGCGCGGGTACCGCTGGCCAGAAGGTAGTCATCGCCCATTCTCTTTGCCACCTGATCGGGGAATGCGGCGGCCACAACGCGGCTGGGATCGACGCTGCCCTTATCCGGCACGAGGCGCGCGAGGCGCTGGACCTCGCGTTTGGCCGGAGCGATGCGGGTGATATCCCCGCGCGGGGAATCGCTCAGCGCCGCCACGGCTGGGGCAGCTTGGGAGCCGTATTTCAAAAGTGCAGCCCCGAGGCGTGGGTCGGTAGGCATGGTCGCGAGCTCCGGGGTGGCGCCAATCGCGGTGAGGGTACGGTGGGCGTCGGCAAGCGCGCGTGCAGGTGGCTGATCCAGCAACGGGAAATCCGGACCGGCGCCCCAGCAATCCAGGAATAGCGTGGCTTGAGTGAGGTCGGCGCTCAAGATCTCCGGGGTGATGTGCGGGGCAAAGTGCTGGTAATCCTCTTGGGAATAGCAGCGGATGACGGTACCCGGGGCCTCACGGCCTGCACGTCCGGCGCGCTGATCCGCGCTCGACTTGGAGGTGGATACGGTAACCAGACCGGACATTCCGCGCTGGGCGTCGCGGCGCGGGGTGCGCGAGAGACCAGCGTCGACCACGGTGCGCACGCCGGGCACCGTCAGGGAGGATTCCGCGATGGATGTCGCGACAACGATGCGATCGGCATCCGTGTACAACGCAGCATCCTGCTCAGCCGTGCTCTGCCTACCGTGGAGCGGATAGGCCTCCGGCAGCATCTTGCAGACCAGCTCCACCTCGCGCACGCCGGGGACAAAGACCAGTGTGGAACCTGTATGCCCCATGGCTTGGCGGGCTACGTGAGCATAAAAATCGCGGTCGCCGGAAGCACGTCCAGGCGCTGGGCGATAGTGAATATCGAGGGGATGAGTGACCGCCTCGGTGACATGAACCGGGGCGTCCATAAGCTGCGAGAAACGCTGCGCATCAACGGTCGCGGACATGGCGACGACGCGGAAATCGTCGCGCAGCTGCGCCAATTCGAGACACATGCCAAGGACCAAGTCCGTGTCGAGCTGGCGTTCGTGAACCTCGTCGATGGCTACTGCGGCAACGCCGGTGAGCTCGGGATCTTTAAGGAGGCGGCGCAGCAGCACGCCCGGGGTGACGAACTCTACGTCCTGACCTTTGCGGGAATCACCGCGCACCGCGTAGCCGATCTGCTGGCCGGACAGCGCTTGGAGGCGGTTGGCTGCCGCGCGGACTGCGACGCGGCGTGGGGCAGTGACGATGACTTTGCCATCCATGTTTGCCAAGGCCGGCGGAACTAGCGTGGTCTTGCCGGTGCCAGGCGGGGCCTGCACCACTATGTTTCCGGTCTTGGGCAGGCTATCGATGGTTTCGGCAACGGGCAGGCCCGCGCCGATGCGTGCGAGATCGAACATCTACGTCAGCCCGAAGCCTTCCACTGGGCCTTCGAGATCTTCGCGCTCGAGGTTGTCTCCATTGAGCTTGCGCACCACGCGGCCGGGAGTGCCCAGTACCAGCGACTTATCCGGGATATCGCGGGTGACGAGCGTGCCCGCACCAATGACGCAATCCTCGCCAATGGTGACACCGGGCATGACGGTGACGTTGGCCCCGAACCAGGTGTTGCGGCCCACGGTGATCGGTTTGGCAATCTCCCAACCTCCCTCGCGCATCTCGTGGTCATTGACCGGATGGCCCACGGTGATAAGGGAGCAATTGGGCCCAATCATCACGCGATCCCCCAGCGTGACCTTGGCCTGGGCCAAGATGGTGGCATTAAAATTGATGAAGACATGCTCACCTATGATGAGGTTGCAACCGAACTCCACGTTGGCCGGCCCGAACCAGCCCGGCACATGGGATTCCTCCGGAAGCAGCTCCCGCAGAATTTCCCGTGCTTTGTCTTGATCGGTGCTACCTAACTCGTTGAACTGCTTGATCAAGCGGAAAGTACGGGCGTGCTCCGCGCGTACTTGTTCCGTCTGCCCCGGCAGGTGCCAGTGCCCGCCGGACATTTTTTCCCAGGTGCCGAATTGCTCGAGGTTCATGGGGATTTAGTCTAGTCGCGTGAAAGGGACGTCTTGTGTGCTGCGGACGGACATGTACTCTTGGGCCATGCTTTTCGACGTCTCTCGCCCCGCCGTCCAGGTCGCGCCGGGCGTGGCGCATCTGCCAGGATGGTTGTCCGTGAGCAGCCAAGAAGCGTTGGTTTCTGCTGTTCGTGAGGTGGCGCGGGCTTATGCGGGCACGCCGATGGCGATGTATCGCCCACGTTTGAAGTCGGGGCAGATGAGCGTGCATCAGCTGCATTTGGGCAGGTTCTGGCATTACGAGACCTATCGTTACGTGGACAATATTGAGGGGACTCGAGTGCCGCCGATGCTGGAATCGTTGCGGGAGCTGGCGTCTCCGGCACTGCGCGCGGCTGCCGAGGTCGCGCCCGAGTTAGCGCCATGGGCTGAGAGCTTTGTTCCTGAGATGGCGTTGGTGAATTACTATCCACCGGGCTCGGGGATGGGCATGCACGTCGACGATTTTGAGGAATCCTTGGCGCCGGTAATTTCTCTATCCATTGGTGATGAAGCGCTGTTTCGGATGGGCAATACGGAAAACCGCAATAAGCCCTGGGATGACGTTCTGCTTGGTTCAGGGGATCTGATTGTCTTTGGCGGACCGAAGCGGCTGGCCTATCACGGTGTGGTGCGGGTTAATGACGCAACGTTGCCAGAAGGATGTGGTCTGCGGGAAGGGCGAATCAATATCACTATTCGCCAAGTTGACGCGCGTGCTAGTCTTTCTTGTTGACTAATCAACAAAACGAAAGAGGGTTATTCCCATGGCAAAGATTGGCATCGTTCTCGGCTCTACTCGCGACGATCGTGCAGGCGAGGCAATCGCAAACTGGGTTGGTGACTTGGCTAAAGGCCGCAACACCGGCGTTGAATACGAAGTAATTGATCTCAAGGCATTCAACGTTCCGATCATGACCACCTCCGTCATCCCGATGGCGGCGAACAAGAGCTATGACGACGCCAACGTTCAGGCTTGGTCCGATGCCATCGATTCTTGCGATGGCTACGTCTTTGTCACCCCTGAGTACAACCACTCCGTGCCGGGTCCGTTCAAGAACGCCTTCGATTCCTTGGGCGCCGAGTGGGTAAACAAGTCCATCGCTTTCGTGGGTTACAGCTTCTCCGGCGGCATTCGCGCAGTTGAGGCATGGCGCCTAGCAGTGGCTAACTTCTCCATGAAGCAGCTGCGCACTCAGGTAGAGGTCAACCTCATCACCGACATGAACGAGGGCGCCTTCGCGCCAGCTGACTTCAAGATTGGCCTCGTGGACAACATGTTGGCTGAGCTTGAGGATTCCATCGCGAGCTAGAAACCGATCCTTCCGAGGTCACTATCTCGCGGGAAGTCTGCGTGCTCGACGGTGCGCTGGGTGGCTTCGCTTCCAGCGCACCTTTACATCGACACGATGACCATCAAGCCACGTACGCAGAGTTAATTACTGCAAGCCGAACTGGTCCCAAGCCGCAGGGGCCAGGTTCTGGTAGACGTGCTTGTGCTCCTGGTACTCGGCCAAGCCGGTGGGGCCAAGCTCGCGGCCATTGCCGGACTGCTTGAAGCCGCCCCACTCTGCCTGCGGCAGGTACGGGTGGAAGTCGTTGATCCAGATGGTGCCATGGCGCAGGGCGCGGGCAACGCGCTCGGCGCGGCCGGCGTCGGAAGTATAGACGGCGCCAGCCAGGCCGTACTCGGTGTCATTCGCGATGGCGATGGCCTCCTCCTCGGTGGTGAAGGTCTCGATGGTCACGGTAGGGCCGAAGGCCTCGTCGTGGACACAGTCCATCTCGCGGGTTGCGCCATCGATGATGGTTGGCAGGTAGTAGACACCAGCGCCCAAGTCGGTGGTGCCTGTGCCGTGCTGGCCATTGGTGTCCTCGCTGGTGGCGGCGCGGCCGCCGGTGAGGATCTTGGCGCCCTGCTCGCGGGCCTTGTCCACGTAGGCGGCAACCTTTTCGCGGTGCTCGGCGGAGATGAGCGGGCCGGTCTCGGCCTTGTCATCGGTCGGGCCGCCGATCTTGATCTTATTGGCGCGCTCTACCAGGGCATCGACGAACTTATCGTGCAGAGACTCTTCGACAACGATGCGGGAGCCTGCGGAGCAGACCTGGCCGGAGTGGAAGAAGGCGCCATTGAGGGCGTTGTCCACGGCGACGTCGAAATCGGCATCGGCGAAGATGACGTTCGGGTTCTTGCCGCCGAGCTCGAGCGCGGTGCGTTTGACGGTCTCCGCAGCGTTCTTTGCGATGATCTTGCCGGTGACCAGGCCGCCGGTGAAGGAGACCATATCGACGTCAGGATGCTGGGACAGTGGGTTGCCGCAGTTGGCACCGGCGCCGGTGATGAGGTTGCCCACACCGTCTGGCAATCCGCATTCCTTGAGGGCGGCCATGAGCAGCATCGCGGTGTGCGGGGTGAGTTCCGCCTGCTTGAGGACGAAGGTATTGCCGGCGGCCAGGGCCGGGCCGACCTTCCAGGAGACCTGCAGAAGCGGGTAGTTCCACGGGGTAATCAGTCCGCAGACGCCAACGGGCTCGGCGTCGATGCGCGATCGCAGGTTGGGATCCTGCGGGTCGACTACGCGGCCGGCCTGGTGCTGGGCCAGGGTGCCGAAGTACTCAAAGGCGTTGGCGATGTCATCCATATCGCCCAAGGACTCCTCATAGCGCTTGCCGGTATCAGCGGACTCGGCGGAAGCGAAAAGTTCCTTGTGCTCGCGGATGAAATCGGCCACGCGGATGACCAGCTTGCCGCGCTCGGCGGCCGGGGTATTAGTCCACTCGCCGTTATCAAAGCTTTCACGGGCAACCTTGATGGCGCGCTTGGTGTCCTCGTCGGATGCCTCGGAGACTAAACCGACGGTGGAACCATCGGCCGGGCAAATGATGGTGCGGGTGTCGCCGCTTTGGGCGGCTTCCCACTTACCGTTGATGAACAGGGACTTCGGGGCGCCATCAGCATGCACGCCCTTTAGCAGCTCGGTCTGGGTGGGGTCGAACAAAGTGTTCTGGGTGCTCAAGTGAAAAGCAACCTTTCTCTCATAGAGGTAGTTGTAGTGGCCAGCTTAGCTATCTTCGCGCCAGGTGCGCTCGGGCTCGGCGCCATCAGAGACATCGGAGTCACCCGGCTGGGTCTGCTGCATGTAGAGGAAGGCCAGGTGGCGCTCGTAGAGGTCCAGCACGTTATTGATGATTTGGTTCTCGGAATAGCCGTAGACGTCATAGCCCAGCGAACCGGTCATATCGTAGACCTCGAGGCGGTAGTACTCGTCGCCTTCGCCCGCGCTGAAATCGGGGCGCTCGGCCGCTACCGGGAAAAGCTGGTAGCGGAACATGCGCTCATTGTGCAGCTTTACTTCTAGGTCGAGCTGGGGCAGTTCGACGTCGGGAAGCTCACTGGTGAGCAAGATGGCGTCGTAGCCGCGGGTACGCATGTGCGTTGCCACCTGCTGGAGGGCGTAGGTAGCGGTTTCGCGCAGGTAGGTATCCATCTCCTGCTTGGAGGGGAAGGTATTGGCCCGGTCGAGGCGGTTCTTCCAGAGGTCGGCATTGGCCGGTTCGCGCTCGGTACGGGAGGAAATCACTCCGTGCATAGCGGTGGTGCGGGCTTCGCGCTGCACGTTTTCTAGGCGCAGGGACTTCCACAGGGAGAACATAATGAGGTAGACCACGAAGGCGAAAGGCAGGCCCATGACCACGGTGGCGGACTGGACTGTGGTGATGCCATCGATCTGCAAAAGCGCCAAGGTTAGTGCGCCCACGGTGACGGACCAGAAGATGCGCATCCACTTCGGGCCGTCCTGGCGGCTATCCGTAATCTTCGAGGTGAAGTTGGACATCACCAGCGCACCAGAGTCGGCTGAGGTGATGTAGAGCAGCAGACCGATGAACGTGGTCAAGAAGATGACGATGGATGCGCCGGGGAACTCGGCCAGCATGTCGTAGAAGCCTTGCTCCGGTGTATTGATCGCGGCTTCGGCAAAGTCGGGGTATTCGCCGGAACGAACCATGTCCAAAGCGGTGTTGCCGAAGAAGGACATCCACATCAGGATGAACAGGAAGGGGAAGGTCAGCACGCCGAAGATGAACTGCCGCAGGGTGCGGCCGCGGGAAATACGGGCGAGGAACAGGCCGACGAAGGTAGCCCAGGCAATCCACCATGCCCAGAAGAAGAGGGTCCAGGACTGCATCCAAGTGTCTACGTTGGCTTGGTCTTCGGCGAAGGCGAAGGTCTCCATGGTCCAGGATGGGAACTTCGAGACGTAGTCACCGATATTGGTCACGATGGCATCGAAGAGGTAGGCGGTCTTGCCAAAGACCACGACGTAGATCATCAGCGCGATGGCCAAATAGACGTTCAGCTCGGAGAGGAAGCGAATGCCCTTATCCACACCGGATACAGCCGACAGTGTGGCAATGGCCACCGCAATAATGATGAGAGCGGACTGCAGGCCAAGACCCTGCTCGATGCCGAAGATGAGGTGGAAGCCGTAGGACAGCTGCACCACACCGATGCCCAGGGAGGCGGTCACACCGAAGACGGTGCCCAGCATGGCAGCGATATCGACTGCATCACCAACTGGGCCGTGTACGCGCTTGCCGATGAGCGGATACAGCGCGGAGCGGATAGCCAGTGGCATGTTGAGGCGGTAGGCAAAGTAACCGAAGGCCATGCCCATCAGTGCATAAAGCGCCCAACCGGTGATGCCGTAGTGGAACATCGCCCACACCACGGCCTCCTTGGCGGCCTCCATGTTTTCGCCTTCCCCGACCGGTGGGGTGACGTACATGGTCACGGGTTCTGCGACAGCGAAGAACATGAGGTCCACACCGATGCCGGCGGCAAAGAGCATGGACGCCCAAGAGAAGGTGTTGAATTTCGGCCGCGAGTGGTCCGGGCCGAGGCGGATATTGCCGGCATTGGAAAAGGCAATATAGAGCACGAAGACCACGGCGATGGTCGCGGTGAGGACATAGAACCAGCCGAGGTTGTGGCCGATCCAGCCGGTGACGCTGGCGAGGGTTTCCGCCGCGGAATCGCGGCCGAGCCCGGCATAGAGCGCCATGGCAATAATGAGGACGCCGGAGATGATAAATACCGGCCAGTTTGTCTTGGGAGCAGGGACCTGATCCGCGCCTACGGCATCGCCGGTTTCAGCCTTGTAGCTGCCGACGAGGGCACGAACTTGGTAGCGTGGGCTGCGCTTCTTGGGCTCTCCAGAGGGGGTTGCGAGAGAGGTGTTTTTACCCCCTTTTTGGGGGACTTTACTTGAAGTGTGAGACTCCTCAGGATCGTGAGGGTCAAAGTTAGCCATCTACTTCTCCTAATGTTGGTTGGTTTGGGCCGAATCTTTCGCACGGGTGCCCCAAAATGCTCACAAGATCGCAGGGAGAGAAAGGTGAGTGAAATGAATCATATTCGGGCAACCTATGTGCAAAGACTTCGGATTTCATCTCCAGAGACATCCATACGGACAAGGTAAATATACATTAAGATGGGCAAACTTCTAGAAGGATGTGTACTCTGAAGGTAGTGCCCGCACATGAGGCGATGTGAATAAATACAGACTTTTGTATAAATTACAATGTTTTCACTTCCGGTGGGACAATCTTGACGTGTGAAATATTTCACAGAAAGAAGGGGATTTATGGGTTTTATGGACAAGCTGACCAAGAAGCGTTCCGCTAAAAAGGTCACCGATGAAGTAAGCGACGTAGTCGTCGTTGGCGGTGGCTCCGCAGGCTCCGTCATCGCCGAACGCCTGACCGAAGACAAGAACACTCGTGTGCTGGTCCTTGAGGCCGGACGCAACGATTCCCTGTGGGATCTCTTCGTCCACATGCCTTCCGCATTCTCTTTCCCGATTGGTGCAAAGAACTACGACTGGATGTACGAATCCGAGCCGGAGCCAGAGATGAATGGCCGCCGCATCTACCACGCCCGTGGCAAGCTGCTGGGTGGCTCTTCTTCCGTCAACGGCATGATTTACCAGCGTGGCAACCCCATGGACTACGAGAAGTGGGCCAAGAACCCGGGCATGGAAAACTGGGACTTCGCGCACTGCCTGCCTTATTTCAACCGCATGGAAAACGCCGCCGCGGCAGAAGATAACGATCCGCGCCGCGGCCACGACGGCCCGCTCTACCTTTCCCGCGGTCCTGCAACCAGCGAGCTCTTCCAGGCCCTGTTCAAGTCCGTGCAGCAGGCCGGCTACCACCTGACCAACGACGTTAACGGTTACCGCCAGGAAGGCTTTGCTCCTTTCGACCGCAACATCAAGCACGGCAAGCGTTGGTCCGCCGCGCGTGCATACCTACATCCGAACCTAGACCGCGAGAACCTCGAGGTTCGTACTCGCGCGTTTACCACCAAGGTCCTCTTCGAAGGCCAGAAGGCCATCGGCGTGGAATACGAGTGGAAGGGCGGCGTTCACCGCGTATTCGCTGACAAGATCGTCCTTTCCGCTGGCGCCATCAACACCCCGCAGCTGCTGCAGGTCTCCGGTGTCGGTGATGAGGAACTGCTGCGCAAGCACGGAATCGACGTCGTCAAGCACCTGCCGGGCGTCGGCGAGAACCTGCAGGATCACCTCGAGGTCTACATCCAGTACGAGACCACCAAGTCCACCGCTTCTTCCCAGCCTTACCTGGACAAGTGGCGCTGGCCATTTATGGGCCTGCAGTGGATTCTCACCAAGAAGGGCCCGGTCGCAACCTCCCACTTCGAGGGTGGCGGATTCGTTCGTTCCAACGAGAACGAGGAATACCCGAACCTGATGTTCCACTTCCTGCCGATGGCAGTGCGCTACGACGGCCAGAAGGCCGACGTCAAGCACGGCTTCCAGTGGCACGTTGGCCCGATGTTCTCCGATACCAAGGGCCATGTCCGCATCAAGAGCGCCGATATCCACGAAAAGCCGGAGATTCTCTTCAACTACCTGAAGACCGACCAGGATCGCCGCGAGTGGGTCGAGGCAGTGCGCGTTGCGCGTTCTCTGCTGGACACCGAAGCCATGGCTGAGGTGGGCGCCCGCGAGTTCAGCCCGGGCCCTGACGTGCAGACCGACGAGGAGATCCTCGAATGGGTACGTAACGACGGTGAGACCGCACTGCACCCGTCGTGCACCACCAAGATGGGCTCCAAGGATGACCCTATGGCGGTTGTGGACCCAGAAACCATGCAGGTCTGGGGCATTGAGGGCCTCTACATCGCTGATGCTGGCGTCTTCCCGTCCGTGACCAACGGCAACATCTACTCGCCAACGATGATGGTGGGCGAGAAGGCCGCCGATCTGATTGCCGGAAAGAAGCCTTTGGCACCGCTTAACGACGTAACCTGGTACAAGGCTGGCGAGGATATGCCGCTGTACGCCCCAGGCGAGGCAGTGCGCGATCACAAGCAGGCCGTAAAGGGTGCTTACTAGAAGAGCCAAGAGAAGGGTCGGATGACTTTAGCTGCATTAGTTTCGCTGCTAGGAGTGTGGGTGGCGATGATCGTCGCTCCCGGCCCTGATGTAGTGCAGGTCATCCGCGTCGCCCCGCGGTCCATGCGTGCCGGAATCATGTGTGCGCTGGGCATCTGCACCGGCATCGTCGTCTGGCTCACCGCCTCCCTGGCAGGACTATCTGCTCTTATCGCCGCTCGCCCCAGTCTGCTTGGCTTGCTGCAGCTGGTGGGCGGCGGCTTCCTTCTCTGGATGGCCTATGGCTCCATCCGCTCGGGCCTGGCGCAACGGCGCTCTGCCCTTAGCTCTGCCCGCAGTACTTCACAGGACTCGGCAGAAAACGCGGGAAGCTTCGACGAGGAGCACATCGAGCAGGCAGTGAGCACTGGCGACGTCGAGGACATCACCGCTGGCCGCGCCTACAAGCTGGGCCTGCTCACCAACCTTTCCAACCCGAAGGCGCTCGTCTTCTTCGGCGCCGTCTTTGCCCAGTTCATTCGCCCTGACATGGGGCTTGAATGGACCGTGTTCATCGCCATCATCCTGACTGTGGTCTCCGTGGCGTGGTTTTCTACCTTCGCGCTCATCGTCCGCGCGGCGGCGCGTTTCCTCACGAAGTATTCGGCCCATCTCGATATCGGCTCGGGCCTCATCTTCGGCGCCTTGGGCTGCGTGATGATTTATGAGGGAATACTCGCGCTGGTTAGGTAAACCTAAATCACGTACAGTGACCGGCATGAGCAATTCCACCGCACGCGTTTCAACCGATCGCCCGGCACGCTACGGCAAGCAGCTGGCATCACATTTCTCTGCCAAGATTGACGCCCACTGGGACCCAGAAACCGAAACCGGCCGCTGCGTCTTCGAGCGCGAAAACACCCGCGGCACCCTCGACCTTGCTGTTGAGCCCAACATCCTCCTCCTCAACGTCGAGGCAGACTCAGAAAGCATCAAGTCCGTCGAGCACGTTGTGGCCCGCCACCTCGTGGGCTTTGGCAAGAAAGACGACTTGAAGGTCGAGTTCACCCGCGCCGACGGCACACCGGGCGTGTACTTCAGCGTCGCTGATCTTCCCCCAGAACGCAGGTAGTCTAGGGCTCATGATTTTCACCACTACCAACAACGTCGATGGTCACGAAATCACCGAGTACATTCGCGTCATTGCGGGTGAGACGGTGACCGGTATTAACTTCCTCAAGGACTTAGGCGCCTCCTTCCGCAGCTTCACTGGCGGCCGCTCCGCTGGCTATGAGGAAGAGGCAGTCAAGGCCCGCGAGGCAGCGCTTAACGAGCTGTGGAACCGCGGCCAGGAGCTGGGCGCCGACGCCGTCGTGGGCATCAGCTTTGATTACTCGCCTATGGGCCAGGCCAACGACATGCTGATGGTCACCGCCACCGGCACAGCAGTAAAGCTGCGCGCTCTCTAGATAGGTGCGCAAGTATCTTTTAATAGCGCTGTGCCTAGGCTTGAGCGCGTGCTCGCACGTCGATGAGCCGGGGCACGGCCCTTATGATTATCCCGCGGACATGGAAACGGCCTCGGAAAAGGCCGAGCTTCCTTCCCAGGGCGCAACGCAGACCGGCCACTACCGCACGATCGAGCTGCCCAGCGGCAGAAGCTTCATCGCGCACGTACCCGATAACTATGACGCAGCGCAGCCCGCGCCGGTGGTCATGGTCTTTCATGGATATAACAGCGATCCCGCGACCATCTTCCAGGACACTGAGCTCTATGAGGCCAACGCCATCACGCTCTTTCCGGCGGGTATTGGGGAGGCTTGGGCGCCTGCTCCTTATGCGCAGACTTCCTTGGGGGAAGACTTCGCTTTGGTCGATGACACCTTGGCCTGGGTTAAACAGAATTACAACACCGATGGCCGCGTCTTTGCCGCAGGCTTTTCCAATGGCGGCGGTTTCGTGCGCGCCCTAGCCTGCAACCGGCAGTTGGACGGCGCCGCCACGGTTTCCGCGGCGAACTACGATGCCGTGGATGAAAACTGTGAAGGAAAGCCCACCCCTTATTTTGCGGTGCACGGCACTGCCGACGTCGTTATTAATTATGGTGGCGGCACCGCCCACGGTGGCCACTACCGCGGTGTGGAGGAGACCATGGCGGAAGTCGCCGAGGACAATGCCTGCGATCCTTTCCCCGCCGAGCACCGGGAAGACGCAGTCACCCGCTTTACGTGGGGTTCCTGCGCGGTGCCCACCGTGAATTACAAAATTAAGGGCGGCACGCACACCTGGAACGGTGGCGTAACGGATCGCAGCGGGCTTGTCCCGCACGATTGGGCAACCAACTCCATTTTGGACTTCTTTAAGGTTGAGTATCCCGGCAAGGTGCCTTCTCGGTAAGCTATGCCGCATGTTAGAAGTCTCAATCAAGGGCGATTCCATTAAGCTCGGCCAGTTCATCAAGCTGGCCTCCCTCGTCGGTACCGGCGGTGAAGCAAAGGAGCTCATCGCGCAAGGCGAGGTCACGGTCAATGGGCAGGTGCAAACCCAGCGCGGCGCCACCTTGTACCCAGGAGATGAGGTCAGTATCGATGGCACTTCTGCGCGCGTGGCCGCCGCAGATGAGGACGAGGACGATTACTTCGATGAGGCCACAGCAGACGATGACTTTGATCCGGAGAAGTGGAGGAACATGTAATGCCCGCTTTCGAAGCTGAAGTAGGCATGCCCTACTGGATTGACCTGACCACCTCTGAGCCGCGGAAATCCGTGAACTTCTACGAGCAGGTGCTGGGCTGGGAAGTTGATTCCGCTAACGAGTACCGCGTGGGCCGCGTGCAGGGCCTGCCGATTGCCGGCTTCATTCCGCAGCCCGAGCAGGCTTCCATGCCGGATACGTGGGTGACCTACTTTTTGAGCAAGGACATCGACGGCGATTGTGCGCGTGCGGAGCAGCTTGGTGGCCGCGTGCTGGCGCCGGCAATGCAGGTGCAGCTGGGCCATATGGCGCTGCTTGTCGACGTCGCGGGTGGCATGTTTGGCCTCATCCAACCGGCGGGCGCGGACCAGTTCGTGGCCGGCGGCGAACCGGGCACGCCGGTCTGGCACGAACTGACTGCCACTACCAGCTACCAGCAGGCCTTGGACTTTTATGGCGAGCTGTTTAACTGGGAGGTCCGTGGCGGCGATGCTTATGCCACCGCGGAGGAAGAAGGCGCGCCTTTCGCCGGCTTTTGGAACGCGGAGGGCCAGTTCCCGCCGCAGGTGCCGAGCTTCTGGCAGACCTACCTCGGCGTGCGTGATCTCGAGGCGGCTGCTGCCAAGGCAGTAGAGCTTGGCGGTGAGGTTATCCGCGAGCCGTGGGATTCGCCTTTCGGGCGCCTATGCCTGCTGGCTGATTCCACCGGCGCTACGGTCACTCTGGCCGAGGTCGAGGACGCGCCGGAGGAAGAGCCGCGCGAGTCGGACGACGTTCTCAACCTCGACTTTTAGATGAAAGACAAGGTAGAGGAAGTAGCGGAGGTCGTTCGGCGCATTCCGGCCGGCAACGTCTCTACCTACGGGGAAGTGGCTAAAGCGGCGGGCTGCCATGCCCGCTACGTGGGCTGGGTGATGAAGAAGGTCCCCGGCCTGCCCTGGTGGCGCGTGGTGCGCGCCGACGGCACCTCGCACGCGCCTGAGCGCTCAATCCTACGCTGGGAAGCCGAAGGAATTACTCATAAAGACGGCCGCGTAAGCATGCGTCGCCATGGATTAGATGCCCGCGACTTGGAAGGGTTGATCGGTTGAGAGCTTAGTTCTTTCTCTTGCTGACCGCGGTGCCAGCATGCATCACGCTGTATGTGGTGTCTTCCCGCGCGAACTTGTTGCCGCGATAGACCAGGTAGATGTTCAGTGGGTAGAGCACCAGCCCCACCAGCACGTATTGAACTGGCATCAGCGTGGTGTTCTCCGGCAGGTAGTTCCAGCAAAAGTGCAGGCCAAAGGCTAGCAAAAGGAAGCCAAAGATGGAGCCCAGGCGCCACCAGACTGTCTTGTTCGCGCTGAATAGCGCCCAGCCTATTCCCCAACCCGCCAGCGCGGTGAGCAAGACGTGCAGCGCCGGACCCGCGATGAGGCGCAGACCCCACATCTGAAACATTCCGGTCCAGTCAGAAAGCGGGTGCATCGTGCCGCCGACGACGCTGTACAACACGTTCTCGAGGGTCTCAAAGCCTAAGCCCACGGTGGCGCCCACGACCCAGCCGTGCCACGGCCGGTTGAGCTGCCGGAATGACAAAAGAATGAAGAAGACTCCGGTGGCCTTGGAAATCTCCTCTGGGTAGGCACCCGCCCACGACATCGTGGCGGCCTGCCACCCGAAGGATGACGCCAGCGTCATCAGCGGAGTAGAGGAGAGCAAAGCCATGCCCACCGCGGTACCGCCACCCCACAGGAGCGCCGCCCAGACCCATCCGCGCGCCGGGAACATGGGGCTTAGGCGAAGCAAAAAGAGGATGAGGGCCACGTAGGCGCCGCCGATGAGCACGCTGGGTACCACCAAAGCAGGAGCAATCAGCAGGTAGCTGATTAGGTTAGCCATGATGCTCACCATGCCCAGAGCCAGTAGTACCCACAGCGAGTTGCGGAAGAGTTTGCTCATGATGCCACTACTCCCGTCTCCGCTTTCACCGGCAGCTCGCGGTGTCCAAAGGCCTGCCAGATGAGTTCCGCGGCGTGGGTGAAATCGCCGCCGGTGAGCACCACGATGTAGTCAAAGTCGGTAAAGTCGCCCTCTCCGTCGCGGGAGAGGACGATTGCGTCGGCGGGGGCGTCGTAAAGCGCGAGTGCATCGCCCTCCCTGTGGATCTTTGCCGTGGAAACTTCGCCGTAAGCATAGCCGCGGACGGCGCGATGCATCGCCACCTCCTCGTCGGCACCGTCGAGGCCTTCAGTGCTGACCACCTGCACGAGCGTCGCACCGCAGTCCCAGGCCTGGTTCGCCATGGTCTCCGAATTAGGCGTGCAACGCAGACCCGGGACCTCAATGGTCCAGGTTTCATCCTCACTGAAACCTGTTGTCGCAGAATCAAGCACCACTTCCTCGGTCTTCGGCTCGGGCGGGGTCACCGTTGCTGCGATAAGCGTGGGGATGACGAGCACTACCAGCACGAAGCTAACGACCGCGAGAAAATATCCGCGGAGTTGTGATGGTGGGAACCGATAAGTTGGCATAGTCCACACCTTAACCGGATTGATTCGCCTAGAGTGGCTGGCATGAAAGATCTCTACCAATTTGTCAACGGACCATGGCTACAATCCCACGTCATCCCCGATGATCGGGGCGTTGATGGCACCTTCCACAACCTGCGTGACGAGGCGGAAGAGCTCGTGCACGAGATTGTTAAAAATGACACTGGGCGCCCGGGCGCGCTCTACGCATCGCACCTTGATACCGAGGGCGTAAATGGTGCAGGCATGGCGCCAATTGACGCCGACCTCGACCACCTCACCGCAGCCGACCCTCAAGAGCTGGCGCAGCGCCTCGGCGAACTCGAGCGCGAGGGAGTCGGCGCCCCGGTGACCTTCTGGGTGGAAAAGGATTCCGGTTCCGAGGAAGCCGTGGCTTATGTCATCCAGTCTGGCCTGGGCCTGCCGGACGAGGCTTATTACCGCGAGGAAGCGCATGCGGAGACGCTGGCTGCATATGAAAAGCACGTGGCGCAGATGCTGGGCTTCCTCGATCCTGCCCGCCTGTTCGGCTTGGGCGCCGACGTTGCCGCCACGCGCATCGTGGGTTTGGAAAAGGAGCTGGCTGCCGGTCATTGGGATGTCGTTTCCACGCGCGATGCCGTGAAGACTTATAACCCGATGCCTTTCGAGGAGCTGCCGGAGTTGGCACGCGCCATCCTTTCAGGTGGTGGCCTGGAAGCACAGCGCGTTGTGAACATGATGCCTTCCTACCTCGAGCACTTCGAGATGCTTTTCACCGCGGACCGCATGGCAGATTGGCAGCTGTGGGCCACCTGGCACATCCTGCTGTCCCGCGCGCCGTACCTGCCGGAAGAGGTGGGCAAGAAGAACTTCGAGTTTTACGGCACCCGCCTTTCCGGTGCTACCACTCAGCGTGACCGCTGGAAGCGCGCCGTGGGCCTAGCGGAGTCCCTGGTGGGCCAGGAGATTGGCATGGTCTTTGTGGACCAGCACTTCCCGCCGGCATCTAAGGCGGAGATGGACACCCTGGTTGATTACTTAACCGCTGCTTACCGCGAGCGCATCTCCCAGCTCGAGTGGATGACGCCCGCTACCCGCGGGCGTGCCTTGGAGAAGCTTGCCCAGTTCAAGGCCAAGATTGGATACCCGGATAAGTGGCGCGACTACTCCGATCTGAGCTTCAGCTCTGAGGGCAAGGACCTCGTGGCCAACGTCCGCGCGGGCAACGCATGGGCGCACGACTTCGAGCTGCGCAAGATTGGCAAGCCCGCGGACCGCGACGAGTGGTTCTCCACCCCGCAGACGGTCAACGCTTTCTACAACCCGGTGGTCAATGACATCACCTTCCCGGCCGCCATCCTGCGCCCGCCATTCTTTGTCCCTTCCGCTGAGGGCGGCGACGTATCCGAGAACTTCGGCGCAATCGGCGCGGTCATCGGCCACGAGATCGGCCACGGTTTCGATGACCAGGGCTCGCAGTACGATGGCCAGGGCAACCTGAACTCCTGGTGGACTGAAGAGGACCGCGCGGCATTTGAAAAGCTCACCGCGAAGTTGGTGGAGCAGTTCAACGGCCGCGTGCCTTCCGTTCTGGAAGGTACTGATTCCGCGGGCGTCAATGGCAGCTTCACCCTGGGTGAGAACATCGGTGACCTGGGTGGACTGGGCATCGCAGTGGTGGCTTACAAGAACTACTGCGCGGACAACGGCCTCGACATCGCTGGCCAAGTGGCCCCTTTCGAGGTGGAGGACGCATCTCCTGCGCTTTACGACGCCGAGTACAACGGCCTGCAGCGCCTCTTCCTGTCCTGGGCGCGCGTTTGGCGCACCGCAATCCGTCCGGAGATGGCCACCCAGTACTTGGCCATCGATCCGCACTCCCCGGCGGAGTTCCGCTGCAACCTTATCGCGGCGAATGTGGCGGAGTTCTACGAGGCCTTCGAGGTAGAGAAGGATTCTCCGTTCTACCTGGCCGAGGAAGACCGCGTCACAATCTGGTAAGACGCGCCGCGAGGTAGTCGGTTCCGGTCTCGGAGTCGACTACTCGTAATTGCCCAGCCTCCGGTGGGGTAACGGTAAGGGTGGGCAAGAACTCGATTTCGCCAGGTAGTCCGCCGGTGCCATAGGCGTGGAAGCGCTGTGGGCCGGTGGAGTATGCGGCGGAGGTTTCCTCGTTTTGTACAAGATGGACCCATTGTGTGATGGCGACTGGGTCGTCTTCGGCGCGGGCTACCGAGCGCTTTCCGAGCACGGAGTGGTCCATGGCGCACAGTGGTTTGTTGGTGGCATTGTCGGCGGCGCGGTAGGTGACGGGGAATTGGACGATGTTGCCGGCGTAATCGTGGCCGAGGAGGACCTCGATGCCAACTTCGTCATCAGGATCTACTGCGCGGTAGCTTCCAATGATCTCGTCGATGTGGGCGTACTTAGCTGCGATTTCGGCTTTAGTGGGGGATAGTTCGGCGGTGGGGTGGAGTTTGGCTACCTTCGTCATGGCAGCCATGGTAGCGGTAACCTCGAATGCATGACTTCGATTGAGCAGTGGCAGATTGGTGGCCAGGACCGCCAGTTGAGCGAGGAAGAGCAGCTGGAACAGCTCTATTCCTACATGCAGGTCCACTACCCACTGCCGGATTTTCGTCCGCCGTGGGCTGGCGGCGGCTCGCCGGATGCTGACCGCTACTGCGCGCTTTTGCCGGATCGCATCACGCAGGCTTCCATGATGGTCTTGGGCACTGCAGTTGACCACGCGTTGCCGGGCACCAAGTTCACTGATGGAATCACGCAGCGTGACACTGAGGTCGGCGCCATCTTTGCCCCGGCCGCGCCGACCGGCAAGTGGGCGGTGTCTTTGCACTCTGGCGGCTGGTGGCGCGGTGATGGAACCGCGTTAGAGATGCAGTGGCGCCCCGAAGTCGCCGCCGCAGCACAGTTGTCCGGCACCACCATCATCGACGTAGATTACCCGCTAGCGCCTGAGCACACCGTGGCGGACATGGTGGAATCCGTCAACAAGGCCATCGCTTATGCCTGCGAACAAGGTGCGGCTTCCGTGACCGTGTGGGGCTACTCCTCGGGCGGCGCCTTGGCTGCACTCGTACCTGCCGATGCGCTCATCCTTACTTTCCCTGACTTCGCTGCGCTTTCCAATCTCCCCGAGGAGCTGCGCGCCGGCTACGAGCTGCCAAACGAGTACCCGCGCACACTCGTCCAGACTGCGGTGCAAGACGAAATCGCCGAGCGAGTCACCATCCCTGCCGCCGAGACCGCCGATTACGTCTCCACTCACCGCATCTCAACTCCGGCAGTGGCCCGCCAGCGCATCATGGACACCGCGGACTTCCTGCGCTCCGTCTAAGCCGCCTGGTTTTAGCGTTTAGCGGTTTGGTCCCATTGGTTGGATCCCCTTGGGGGTAAAGCTACCCAATGGGGCATCCCGCACGGCTTCGCTACTCGTAAAGGGACCATTAGAGGGGGACCCAACCAGGGAAACCAAACCGAATTGAGGGCAACCTGACCACTGCCGGCAAAAGTTCCCGCGATTCGAAAGGATCACAAGAAAACTTTATCGGGAACTATTGCTAATAGCGTCGCGACTATTCACCCATGAGTATTTCCAATCATGGTGCGATGTCGCGCTTACACAAGACAGCCGGTGTTCTCATAGCGCCGTTCCTCATCGTTGCAGCGCTGAGCGGGTTCTTCTACGCCTTGGCCCCCAGCATCGAGTCGGTGGTGTACAAGAATGAGATCGCGGCGTCAGGAAGCGGTGAAGCACACAGCCTCGACGAGCAGATCGCAGCAGCCCAGAAGGTCTATCCGGATCTCGCAGTAAGCAAGGTGCAGGCCTTCGACGACAGCGAGAAGAACACCCGCGTGCTCTTCGCGGATGACGCACTGAAATCCTCCAGCTACGCCCACGCAGTGTTCGTGGACCCCGCCACGCTCGAAATCAAGGGTGACCTCGTGCAGTATGGCTCCTCTCGCGCATTGCCGTTGCGCAGCTGGCTCTCCGAGGGGCACCGCCGCCTCTGGCTTGGCGACGCCGGCCGCATCTACTCCGAGCTCGCCGCCTCATGGCTGGGCGCACTGGCGATCATGGGCATCTACCTGTGGTTCAAGCGGCGTCGGAAAGCGGGCAAGATGCTCACCCTGCACTCCAAGATCGGCGCGTGGCTGTTGCCCGGCTTCGTGTTCCTCACCATCACTGGCCTGACCTGGTCCTTGGTTGCTGGTGAAAACATCTCTACCCTGCGCGAGAAGATGGACTGGATGCAGCCCAAGCCCGCAGCAACTGCCGCCGCGGACCCGCATGCCGAGCATCACCATATGGACATGACGGGGGACATGAACGTGATGGGCGGCGCAGACGCGTTGGCGGCCGCGCGTTCGGCAGGGTTGACCGGCATCCTCGACATGACGCCGCCTTCCGCGGAGACGCCAGCGTGGACCGTCACTGAGGCACGCCAAGACTACAAGCTGAGCTACGATGCCATCGCTGTCGACCCGCACACTGGCGAAGTGGTGGACCGCGTGGACTTTAAGGACTGGCCGCTCATGGCCAAGGTGGTCCCATGGCTCATCCAGCTGCATATGGGCACCTTGTTCGGAATCTACAACCAGGTTGCGCTTGCGCTTCTCGCGCTAGGCCTGTTGGCGGTCAGCGTCATGGGCCTGTGGATGTGGTTTAGTCGCCCGAAGCGCTCGCTCCAGCACCTGAAGCTCTCGCCAGCGCTGGTCGTGGGCGCGGTGCTGTATTCCATCATCGCTCCGCTCTTCGGCGCATCCCTGGTGCTGTTCTTCCTTGTGGATTGGGCAGTGCAGCGCGCTAAGAAGGCGAAACAGACCGAGCCACGCGAAACCCAAGAAGGGGAAAGCATCAAGCAACCTGTCTAGGACGATTGCCATAAAGTAACGAGAGGGAGGACCACCTGGTCCTCCCTCTCTCGTACTCGCTGGGTCCTACTTCTCGCTGGGTGCTTTTTCACGCTGGGTGCTATTACACGCTGGGTGCTATGCCACCCAGCGTTATTTCTCCTCAGAGCCCTCCGGGCGAATCTTCATCTCAGATTCCTTCCAGAGTCCGGAGCGCGAAACGATCTCATGATCGATGTTCGCCTCGGCAGGTGCCTCGCCCTTGGAGTTGGTGCGCAGCTCGTACTTTTCGATTGCGCCCCAGTCTCGAGCCCAATCATTGTTGAGGTAGCTCGGGATCTCGTAGGAGTAGTTGACTGCCTCAGCCGTGGCCATCGCGCCACCGCCCGAGAAGGACTGGAAGTCAGTCAAGGACGTCTGCGCCGCTGCATCCGGCAGGATGCGGTATTCCGGAATCTCCGTCACGCCCGCATAGTGGTCGAAAGTGCGCTGGCATGGGAACTGCAGAGCCACAGACCAGTCCATCAGCGCCGGGGTCTGTGAATCGAACTGCGAGTTGATGGTCGCAAGCTCCGGCACGCGCGGCGGAGTGAAGGCGAGCCATTCGTCCTCGTCAGTGGAATCATCCACGGCCACCAGGCGGACCACGTTGGCCTCAGCTGGCAGCTTGTCCAACGGGATGCGTAGGTTGCGCCACTTCGGGGTAGCGCCGACGTCGGAAAGCTCTGCTTCGCCCTTGTTGGTGGCCTTGCCGTCCTTGTAGGTGGCGTACTCCAGCTTGAGCTCCATGCCGTCCTGCTCGATGCCGTTGACATCGTGGTGGTAGATGTTGCCCGCCGCAGAAACAGCCAGAATCGGGGCGTTTTCCTTGGCCTCAGGCAGGTTGTACCACTGGGTCGTTACGGTAGAGGTAGAACGCTGCTTTTCATCGTAGGAGCCCAAAACCGGTACCTTGTTGTAATCCAGGTTGAAAGGCAAGTGACGGGTCGAGCCGTTTACGCCCTTGGTCCCACGCACGCCGCCGCTTTGCTCATTGGCAGACTTTTCGCTGCTTTCCTCCGACTGCGCGGCATCGGCAGAGTCAGCATTTTCTGCCTTCTCGGTTGAGGTATTCGCAATTGCGCCAACCGACGCCGAGTTCAGATTCTCCGGCTCGATGGATTCCGGGATGTTATCGGGGCCAAAGCCGAAGGAATCTTCGCTTGGGTCCTCCAGCGAGTCCTTGAGCTCGCCTTCAACCGGGCTGAGGAAGGAGTCGTTGGTGTTGGTCTCTACCATCGTGGCGTCGGCAAGCGAGCACTGGTTGCCCTTCAGCGAGGCCAAGTTGCCCTTGCCCACGGAGTAGGAATTCTGCTGCGAAGCATAAGCCTTAGCGAAGGATGCACACGAGAAGGCCACAATCAGCGCGCAGGCCAAAGCCAGCGGCGCGGACATGATGCCTGCCCAGCGCGAAACTTTGGCGGCGGCCTGTGCCTTGAACTCCTCGAGGCGGCCTTCCTCTTCTGCTTGGGCCTTGCGGTAACTGTGGAACATCGCCTGGACGACGCCGACGGCAAGGACCACCAAGCCAATAAACAGCAGCACGGTGTTGGCCTCAATGGCCTTGAGCTGAACCGTGCGATCCCACCACGGGATGCCGAAGGAGGAGACGTACCACCAGGCATTCCAGCCAGCCATGGAGATAGCCAGCAGGAAGATGACCGATGCGAGGGCGAAGGTGCGCGCGCGTGGCGAGCGCATCGCGATCTGGGAGAGGACAACCGCGCCCAATGCCGCAATCACGCCCGCGACGCCGGCGTAGATACCGAAGTGGTGGGTCCACTTGGTTGGGGTGAACATCAAGAAGAAGGTGCTAAGCCCAATGATGAGCAGCAGGCGCTGGGTTGGGCCGACCGCTGCGCCGACGATGCGGCGATCCTTGATGAAGGCATAGATGATCAGCGCCAAGCAGAAGATCATGGTGAACATGGCGAAGCGGCGGGTCATCGAGCCGTCCACGGACTGCTGGAAGAGCGTGGTGTAGCGCACGTACTCCGAGTACCACGGCAGCGAAGGGCCGACCTCAGAGCGCACGCGGGTGGACTCCATGACCGAAGCCAGCGTCTGATCACCAAAGGCTGCGACCATGATGGCGGTGCCGGAAGCGAGGAAAGGTGCAATCATGGCGAGCCAGCCCACGTGCGGGGCGCGCTCGGCCATGAAGGCAAATAGCTTCGGCAGTGATACCAAGAACACGCCGACGGCGAAGAGTCCGGTAGGACCAGCGCCCAGCGTCAAGGTTGCGGCGATGGTGCCCACGGCTGCTGGCAGCAGGCGGCGGGCGGCAATAGAGCGTTCGAAGGAAGCCCAGGTCACCATGACACCGAGAGCCACGATCGGCTCTGGGCGGATGCCGTTGTTATATGGCAGCCAGAATGCCAAGAACATAAAGGCGGCGGTCCAGTGCGCCACGCGGCGGCCATTAACTAGGTCACCAAAGCGCGGCAGAATCTCGCGCGAGAGAATGAACCAGACGATGAATGCGGAGATGAGCGCAGGCAGACGCACGAACATTGACGTACTGGAAATCTCCGACAAGAAGGCCACGAGGTCGTAGTACGGGGAGCCGAACGGGGCCTCGGGAACGCCGTACCAGCGGTAGTAGTTCGCCATATAGGAGGCGTGACCGGAAACGCGGCCCATCGTCAGGATGAAGCCGTCATCCGAGGTATTTGCGCCGAAGATATGCCAGAAGACGAGGACGGCAGCAACCACGCCGTCGAGCGGGCGGATCTGCTTCCAGGTGGCAGGCATAAAGCCCAGCTTGCGCCCGTCTAGACGGTCAATGCGCCACAGGCAGATAAGGCTCAGGATGGTCATGGCTACGCCCAGCCACATCGCAATCTTCTTTAGCAAAGAAGGCGAGGAGGTAAAGCGCGAATTGATATCGACGTGGACGTTTAGCCCTTCGTCGACAAGCTTTGCGGCATCCTTATCTTCTAGCTCGGTGTAGACGCCGGTGACCTGCGGACGAACGTCGTCCTTCGTGGTCTCGGAATGCTTATCCACGCTGACCGTGGTGCCGGAGCCGGAGGAGTCGATCTTGAGCACGGCGTCGTCAGGCAGTGCGGCTACTTCCTTGGGGGTAAGGGCAAGCAGCACCTCGTCCAAGGAGACGACGGAAAGGCCTTGGTCGCTCACGCGGACGAACATGCCGCGGTTGGAGGCCTTGGTGGATTCCGGCGGGATGGTGCCGTAGAGCAGGTCCTGATCATTATGGAGCTGGTCTGCGGCGCTCAGCGGGATCTCGGCCTTGATGTCCTCCGGCGCCACCGAAATCAGCGGGGCGTTTATGGACTGCAGCGAATTATTCTGCGGCCAATCAAAAGAGGACTGGGTTTGGTTCACCGGAAGTAGCGGGGTCGCTACAAAACAAATGAAGCCAATCAGGCCGGCAATAATGGCGGTTAGCCGCAGCGAACGCGGGGCGTCCGCTATGGCTAAGCGGGTATTTTCGGTACTAGGAAGGCTAACTGACACGGCGATCAGTTTACGGCACGGCCCCTAGAGTTAGTGAGAACGCACCGCCACCACGAATGGGCCAACCTGCTTGGTATCCCAGCCTTCCTCGAAGACATCTGGGTTGAAGAAGACCGCACGGTAACGCACGTTGGGCTGATTGGGATAGATATCCTCAGCCAGGTGGATCTTGAAGCCATCGCCCGGCTCTTCGAGGCTGCCGCGGAAGATGACAACATCGGGACCATTCCACTTCGCGGAATCGATCGCCTTCTGGAACTCGGCCGGCGTTTGCTCCCAGGAGTCCTTGCCCCAGGCTTCGATCTGCGCGTTGCGGGCGCTGAACTCACCCAGCGGGTTGGCGTAGTGGCTGGTAAAGGCGTTGAAACCCCAGTATGGGTGATAAGCCATAAACAGCTTCTCGTCCGTCATGACCGTGGTCGCATTCGGCGCGTAGCCGTGCGAGTCGATGAACTCACGGATCTTCAGGTAGTCCTGAGAGGAATCACTGGCAAAGCGGTCGGCGCGCTCGCCGTTGCCGTCGGTATCGGTATAAGCGTGGTCGAGGGCATCCTCGTTGGCTTCCGGGATGTGCTGCGCGTAGTAGATTCCGCCGAATACCAAGAAGATGGCGAACACCGCGGTGATGCGCTTGTTGGTGGTCTCACTAAAGCGCGCCGGGTACAACGTGGGAATGCCCAGCAGGCGGATTTCTGCCAGACAAAGAACGCCGGCGGTGGCGAAAAGCAGCACGATGATGCTCTCCAGGCGGAAGCCCAGCAGGGTGGAGCCGGCCAGGGTGACCACCATGGACATCACGACCCAGAGGTAGGTACCCAAGGTGGCGATGACGAGGGCGCGTACTGCGGCGTCTTCCAGGCGCATGGCCATGTAGATAAGGCCGATGAGGCAGAGCGCGCCGATGATGCTGAAGGAGAGGAAAGGCACCGGAATTTGGGTTCCTTCCTCCGGCAGGTAATGCTGAGCGGCGGACTCCAGTGGCGCCTCTGCGCGGAAGGTGGCGAGCAGATAAGGCGTCCAGGCAACGGCGGCGATGGCCAGCGAGCCGACGCCGATGACCACCAGGTGCATGAGGGGGCGCAGGGAGCGCTCGTAGATTGCGGTGGCGATAGCAACCAACGAGACCACGGTCAGTGCGATGGCGCCGGTGAACAAGGTGTAGAAGCAGGCGGAGAAACCCAGGTACAGGGCCACGCCCAAGGTAGAAAGCCAGGAGCCGTTGAAGGCGCGGGCAGCCAGCACAGCTACTGCCGGAACGCCCATGGCGATGACCGCGGAATAAGGCTCCTCAGCGTTGACCGTGAGCGTGACGGCGGTGGTCACGAGCGCGATTGCGGTGGCAACTGGAAGCGAGCCCACCAAGCGCTGCCAGAGCGGAACGAGCAGGCAGCCACACATCGAGATAGAAATCAGCGCCCACGGCTGGAAGACCTCCCAACCAGGCATGTGCAAAAGGTTGGCCACGCGGCCGCCGAGCCAGAACCAGCCCATGGGGTAGAAGGTGGGAAGGCCCTCGTAGTTCATGTCGGCGTAGCCCATCTGATCCGTGGTGCGGGTCAGGAACTGGGTGCGGAAGACCTGGTCCACCTGCACTCCGTCCAGCCACAGCTTGGAGGCGGAAAGCGGCAGACCGATGGCAGAAAGCACTAGCAAGGCAGGCGAGAGATAGCACGCCGCGTAGGTCAGCCACGTGCGCCACTTAGGCCGTGTGAAAGCAGGACGGTGGGTGTCATAAATCCACTTCACGCAGAGCACGCCGACCAGCAAGAGGGTCAAAACAATGCCGACCGTGCACAGTGCACGGGTGACCATGGAGGTACTAAAAGCTGGCAGGGAGACCGTCTTGAAGGCATAAAAACCGAGGAGAGCGACGACCGCCCCGCCAAGGGCAGCCGCCGCTATGCCCAGCAGAGCCGACTTAGTTGAAAGCTCGTCGGCGTTGTAATCCGTGGCACGGGTGTGTTCAGTGTGCATGGAGTGCATGGTTGCTGGGCTAGTCATGCACACTAGTTTCCCACATTCGGGAGGATTGCTGGAATTAGAAAGGCAGCTTTCGGAAGATGGATTGTGGGATGAACTTGAAGGCCAAGGAGACGTACTCGAACAGTGGGTGCACGTAGATGGACTGCGTGCCGTTCAAGATTGCCTTGACGGTGGCCTTGGCAACATCGTCAACGTTGACGGTCAGCGGTGCCTCGCCAGCGTTTGCGGACATCTTGGTGCGCACCTGGCCCGGACGAACCACGAGGACGTTGGCGCCGGAGCCGCGCAGTGCCTCACCCAGGTTGATGAAGAAGCCATCCACGCCGGCCTTGGAAGCGCCGTAGACAAAGTTGGAGCGGCGCACGCGCATACCCGCCACGGAGGACATGGCGACGATGGTGCCGTGGCCCTGCTCCTTGAACTTCTGGCCCAACAGCACGCCCAGGGAGACCGGGGCGGTGAAGTTGGTCTGTGCGGAAGCGACGGCCTTGGCCTGGTCCTGCCAGAGTTCTTCCTGGTCACCCAGGGTGCCGAAGGCGACGATGGCAACGTCGACGTCGCCGCGGTTCCATGCCTGCTTGACGACGTCCGGGTGGGCCTCGAAGTCAGTTGCGTCAAAGTCGATGACCTCGACGTCAGCACCGCGGGAGGTCAAAGCGGCGGTGGCATCGGCGATGCGCGGGGACTGTGCGCGGGCAGCGAGGGTGACCTTGGCCGGGCCACGCTCCAAGAATTCCTCGACGATGCCGAGGCCGATTTCGGAGGTGCCGCCAAGGAGAAGGATGTGTTGTGCTTGGCCTACTGCATTGAGCATGTGGGTTATTCCTTAAAAATCTTCTGCGTTGTGTTCGGTGCGGACGTTTAGCGCAGCTCGAGGCGGCGGGACATGTCGGATGCGAAGACGCCGGTTGGGTCGATGGCGTTGCGGGTGGCAAGCCAGCCCTCCATGCCCGGGTACATCTTGTGGAAGTTCTCCGCAGAGGTACGGGATTCCTTGGCCAGGTAGAGGCGGCCGCCGAATTCCATGACGCGCTTGTCCAGATCATCAAGGAAGGCGCCGAGGCCTGGCTTGATTGGGAAGTCCACGCAGACGTTCCAGCCCGGCATTGGGTAGGACAGTGGTGCCTTGTTGCCTGGGCCGAAGAGCTTGAACACGTTCAGTGCGGAGTAGTGGCCGGACTTTTGCATGTCACGGATGATCTCCTTGAAAGGCTCAACTGCCTCGGTCGGTACCACGAACTGGTACTGCAGGAAGCCGTTGGAACCGTAGCCGCGGTTCCACTCGCCGATGAGATCCAGCGGCTGGTAGAACTGCGTCAGGTTCTTGATCTTGTTACGAGCCGGCGCGCCCATGAGGTAGTAAGCCTCGCCGATGGCCATCAGGGAGAGCTTGTTCATGGTGAAGTTCGGGAAGATATCCGGCACCGTCATCAGCTGTGGAGCGTTGAACTTCAGCGGATCCTTCGCCAGCTTTGGTGCGAGCTCTTCGAGCTGCGCCAGGGTGGCCAGGCTGCCGCGGGAGATGGTGGAGCGGCCGAGCTTTGGCTCTGGGGAGATGACGTCGAACCAAGCAGAGGAGTAGGTGTAGTTGTGCTCGGAGCCATCCGAGTGGAAGGCTACGGTCTCATCCAGGTTCTCGGTGCGGTCAGTGTCCGCGATGAAGTAGGCGGTCTCGGTCTTGGTCATGCGGATCTGCGCGCGCAGGATGATGCCGGTCAGGCCCATGCCGCCGACGGTGGCCCAGAAGAGCTCTCCGTCTGGATCATCCTTGGAACCGTTAGGCTCCAAGTGGAGTACGCGGCCGTCTGCCACGAGCAGCTCCATGGAGGTGACGTGGTTGCCAAAGGAACCGGCGGAGTGGTGGTTCTTGCCGTGGATATCCGGGCCGATTGCGCCGCCGATGGTGACCTGGCGGGTGCCTGGCAGAACCGGGACCCACAGGCCGTATGGCAGGGCGGCCTTCATCAGCTGATCCAGAGTTACGCCACCGTCTACGTCGACGATTGCGGTTTCCGGATCGATGGAGTGGATCTTGTTCAGCGGCTGCATGTCGATGACCAGGCCGCCGCCGTTTTGGGCAGGGTCACCGTAGGAACGGCCCATGCCGCGGGCGATGACGCCGCGGCGCAGGTGTGCTGGTTTGTCGGAGTTATCTTCTGCAACCTGGGCGACGGCCTTCTTGATGACCTCGACGTCTTCGGTGGACAGTACGTGGGCAGTCGTCGGCGCGGTGCGGCCCCAGCCGTGCAGGGACTTTTCGGTGGTATGTAGTTCCATCTCTTACTCTTTACTCGACGTGATATGTCGTTCCTAGCCTACTCACCAACACGGACACGTGACGTGTGTGACGTTAGTGATATTTGGAACATGTTCGGGCATCGGCCGTGCCCGAATGTGTTGATTTGGCCTTCTAAAACAGATCTAATACAGATCCATGAGCTCGCGGATCTCTGCTGGGAGCTGCTCCTGGGAGGTAATCTCCGGGCCCTTGTAGGAACGCAGAATCTCATAGACCCGACGGCGCGAAGTGGAATCGAGGATAGGCAGCTCCTCAGCCATCAGGCGCGTCATAAACCCGTCGAGCGGGAGATTGGTGTGCTCGGTGGCCAGGAAGTGGCCGTTGTACTTGTCGTCTTCAGCGCGTTCGTCTTGGGCTGCGCGCTGGGCAGGGGTTAGGTGCTCTTTCTTTGAGGAGTACATGCGCTTTAGCTTAGTGCCGCATAAAGTAATCCCCATGACTGAGCAAGACTCCGCACAAGAAACCGAGCGCGTCGACCGCTACGCACTCGATGACACCCTGTCTGGCCGCATAACGCAATCGCTGGCTTTGGGCCTTATGACCTCCTATCCAGATTGGATCAAGAATAAGAAGGCACTCGTCGCCGCTTATATCGGCTCGTTTCTGGGCTTCGGCGCGCTGGTTGCGGTGACCAATGCACAGCGCGAGCAGGAAGAACAGCAGCCGGTGCAGGCACAAGAACAAGAGATGGACGTGAAGGCCTGGGCAGCATTTGTTGCCGTGGTACTGGTTCTCATCGCCGGTGGTTTCATCAACGTCAAGGTTGCGCAGGCCATGGTCAAGCCCCTGCGCAAGCGCGGTGTGCAGAAGCCATGGACCACTCTGGGGGCCATCGGCGCGGGCCTGCTTTTTGTGGTGAGCGAGCTGGAAGCACGCGACATCGCCAAGCGCGCGGCGTAGCCTCACGCGCTTACCTCCACAACTTTGACCCGCAACTTTGCGTATGGTGGGGCCCATGAGCCTCGGGGTCACAGATTTGAGTACGGCACGCGCCAAGCGTGACAACTCTATCGTGACCCTGCGCCGCGAGCCCCTCACCGTCATCTGCCAGGTTTCCAACGTGAGCGCGGACGTCGAAGTCCACCGCCAAATCGGGTTTTCTGACGCCCTTACCTTTGAGCAACTCCACCACGTGCTCGAAGTCTGCTTCGGGCTCCCCGATGAAGATTCGCCGTGGCACTTCTTTGAACACCATGAAGCCCGCGGGGCCCGCATCGATCCCAAGCATCAAGTCTCCGAGTTTTTGTGGCGTGAGGGCGTGCAGCTGGACTATGCCTGGGGGTTGTGGGACTTTAGCCTGGTTGTGGTTGACATTTACCCGCGCGATTCCGGTACCCCTGAATCATTGTGTGTAGGCGGATCGGGCGCCTTCACGCAGCCTTTCGATCTTACTGCCATCAATGCGCAATTAACTGGCCAAGAGACCATCGATGAAGTGCTCAACATCGTGACCCCGCCGGTGCGTGCGCTCATCCAGCGCAGCAAGCTTTTTGATTTCGTGCCGCTGCTGCAGGCGCTCGATTTAGAGCGCAGTGATTCAAACGCGCCTTTATCAGTCCTAGATTCTTTGCCGCGGGAAGTTACCGCAGAAGGCCAGGACTCGTTTTGGTCCATGGTCTTAGCGCTGACCTGCATGGGCGGGCGGGAGCTTAGCAATTCCGTGGCAGAGTCCACGATGGATGCCTTGGGTTGGGTCTCTGATGAAGGCAAGCTCTTAACAGGCGAAGCAATACGCGAGTTGTGTAGCGCTTCGCTTTCTGTGCTTGCAAGCGTGGGCGCCTATGGGGATGAGGCACTAGCACCGGTGGATCGTCTTGACATTTACCGTGCCCTACTGCGCAGGTAGGCTTTTTAGCCGTGACTGATAAAAATCCTTCTGACGCGGCGCCCCGCGACGTCGAGGTGCGCCGCACCTCGCTGGCGACGCAGCTTTTCCGTTTCGTATTCGTGGGCGTGTTCACAGCGGCAATTGACTACGGGCTTACTTTGTTGCTGACCCATTTTGGCCTGCACCGTTCTGCGGCAAAGGCAATCGGTTGGGTCTTTGGCACCATCGCTGCGTACGTTGCCAATGCGCGTTGGACTTTCGGCGCGCAGGTCTCCGGCCGTACTGCGGGTGCCGTGGCGGCGTTGTATGCCTCGACCTTTGCGGTACAGAACTTCCTGTACTGGGTGCTCAACGAGCCGCTGATTTCTATGGGCTTTGAGGGAGCAGTCAAAGACACCATCGCGTTTGTCATCGCGCAGGGTGTGGCTACAGTAACCAACTTTGCCATTCAGCGCATCTTCATCTTTAAGGGAGATTAATGGTGACCAACGCAGAGAAACTCTCACGCTCGAATTCCCTGCAGGCGCAGGGAACCAAGTTTGTTATTACGGGCGTAATCTCTGCGATCGTTGATGCTGGCCTAACGTGGCTTCTGCAGCTGGGCTTGGGGCTGCTTGATAAAGATGGCGCCCGCACCGTTGGCTTTATCTTTGGCACGCTCGTGGCGTACTTGCTCAATCGCCGTTGGACGTTCAACGCCAAAGCCTCCAAACGCCGCCTTGTGGCAGTGGCGGCGACGTACGCCCTGACTTATTTGGTCAACATGGTGATCTACCGCCGGGCTTTTAACTTCTTTGACGAGGACCTGGCTTGGTCATCCACGTTGGCGCTGGTCGCGGCGTATGTACTTGCGCAGGGCACGGCCACCATCATCAACTTCTTCGTGCAGCGCTGGGTGATCTTCCGCCGCACCCGGAAATCCTTCGTGGTGGAGGATTAGTTAGGGCCGGCGGAAGTCTTCCTTGCGGCCCTGGTTATGCAGGCGAAGCCACTCTACAAAGCCTTGTGGATCGCGTTTTTGGACGAGGAAGAACCAGCCAAAGCGCGCGAATTCTTGGGGCAGGAGCTTGCGCATGCCGCGCTGCCAGAGCAGATAGCCGCGGTTGCGGTAGGTAAAGAACCTCTTGAACTCGCCGTCTGGGTACTGGGTGTGCATCTTGCCGCCAAGAATCGGCTTGAACTCGTCGGAACCATCCGGGTGTAGGTAGCTGGTGGTCAGCGCGGTGCCGAACTTGAGGCCCGAGCCTGCTAAGCGGCGGTGGTATTCCACTTCGTCGCCACGGATGAAGAGGCGATAATCCGGTACACCGATTATCTGCATGGCTTCCGCCGAAATCAGTGCGCCGTTGAAAAGCGATGCAATACCTGGCAGGAAGTCTCCCTCGAGCTCGCTCATGTAGCGGCGCCACACGAGGCCCTGGCGCAGCGGGAAGGCCAGGCGGGCTGGTTCGTTGATGTTGCACACGGCAGGGGAGACCTCGTGCAAGCCGTTGGCTTCTGCCACGCGGTAGAGCTCTGCGAGCACGTTTTTATCGGCGGGGCGGCCGTCGTCGTCGGCGCACCACACGGCGTCGGCGCCCAACGAAAGAGCCGTGAGGAAGCCAAGGGCGAAGCCGCCCGCGCCGCCCAGGTTTGTCTGGGAAGGAACGTAGACGGCGCGGTCACCGGCAATCTCATTGACCAATTCCTCGACTGCGGTCTCGGCCCCATTGTCCACCACGATGATCCACTGCACAGGGTGGGTTTGGTGCGCTACCTGCTCCAATGAGGCGCGAAGCAGTTCCACGCGCTGGTGGGTGACGATTACGGCGGCCGTCGAACCGGCGGCGTTCAAGGTGGCAGTCATGAGCTCTATTCTGCCACCCGTGGCGCCGGGGATAGGCTTTGGACATGGAATTAGAACAGATGTGGCCGCCGTTTGCTGTGCGGATTGATGCCAGTGGCTTTACGGCGACACCGGCTACACCATCGAAGTAGAAGGCGTAACCGGTGAGTTAAAGGAGATGCTTGGGGCTTAGTCGTCTTCGTTGTCGAAGCGGCGGCGCAAGTCCTTGACGTATTCGCCTACCTCGGGGCCTTCGTATTGGCCCACGACTTCAGAGACCTCGCCGGCAGAGCGGACGGTGCCGTGGTCAATCCACAGCGCAGTGTTGCACAGCTGGGCCAGGAAGTCATTGGAGTGGGAAGCAAAGACGAGGATGCCGGAGCGCTTAACCAGCTCCTGCAGGCGCACGCGGGCCTTGGCCATGAAGGCGGCGTCGACTGCGCCGATGCCCTCATCGAGCAGCAGGATTTCCGGTTCGATGGAGGTAACCACGCCGAGCGCCAAGCGTACGCGCATACCGGTGGAGTAGGTGCGCAGCGGCATGGCGAGGTAGTCACCCAGTTCAGAGAACTCGGCGATCTCATCCATCTTGTTTTTCATCTGCTTGATGGTCTGGCCCAAGAATAGGCCGCGGATGATGATGTTGTCGTAGCCGGAGACCTCTGGGTCCATGCCCACGCCCAAGTCGAAGACGGGGGCGACGCGGCCGCGAACGTCGGCAGTGCCGCGCGTGGGCTCGTAGATGCCAGAAAGCAGACGCAGCAGCGTGGACTTGCCGGCGCCGTTGTGGCCCACGAGACCTACGCGGTCACCTTCGCGGAGGTGAAGGTTGATGTCTTTGAGGGCCTCAACCACGACGGTTTTGTCGGAGTTTTGGCCAATCGCACCGCCGGCTGAGGAAAGTACAGCCTTCTTTAAGGAGCGGGACTTGGCATCAAAGATGGGAAAGTCCACGCAAGCGTTATAAGTATCGATAGAAACCATTGTTGAAGATCCTTTCGTGCAGCTTGCGCTATACCCAGTAGCTCACGCGGAAACGCCATTGGCGCATGGCTAGGCCGGCGACGAGGAGGCCCACGACGGTACACGCGATGACGATAAGCCAGTGGTAGCCCGCGACGGGCTCACCGATCATGGGGGCACGCACGATCTCCATGTAGTGATACAGCGGGTTGATCTCTGCGATGCGAGCGCGGTTGCCCACGGCACCGCCTTGCTCCTTCAAAGTGTTGGTCATCCAGACAATCGGCGTGACGTAGAACAGCAGCTGCGTGAGTGCCTCGAGCAGTGGTGCAATGTCGCGATAGCGGGTTGCCACGATGCCGAAGAACATTGCTACCCACACGCCGTTGACCAGTAGGAGGCCAAGTGCCGGGATGAAGAGGAAGAACTCCCAACCCAGGTGACGCGGGAAGATAAGGATGAGCAGCAGCCAGATGATGAGGTTGTGGCCCAAGAATAGCGTTTGGCGCCACACCAGGCGGTAGACGTGCACCGATAGGGGAGCCGGGAGCTGTTTGATGAGGCCCTCGTTGTCAATGAAGACGGTGGAGCCTTCCTTGATTGCGCCCGAGATGAAGTTCCACATGATAAGGCCCACGGTGACGTGAGGCAGGAACTCCGCGACTGGGATCTGGAAGAGCATGGAGTACAAAAGGCCCAGTGCTGCTGCCATCACACCGGTGGCGATGGTGATCCAGAAAGGTCCTAGAACCGAGCGGCGGTAGCGTTGCTTGATGTCCTGAATGCCCAGCATGAACCACAATTCGCGCTGTTTGGCGCCTTGGATAAGATCGGCAAAAGCCGCCTTCATGGTCATGGACTGGGAGGCCGGTACCGCGCTTTCCTCCGGGGTGGAGGTCATGCGGGCGATGTCGGCGCGCAGTTGGTTGTTATCTTGCACGTCAAAACACCCTAGCGCGCGTGCTGGACAAACGGGTATCTACACGCCGTCTGTACTGGGGGAATGGCTGTAACCTGCAAAAATTCCTTTTTAGGAAACCAAACCCAAAGCCGTATAGAGTAGGGAGTCGACTGCCCCACAGCGGCCCCTACAAACGTTGCGTTTGGGTACCAATGAAAGGCGTAGAGGAAGGTTTTATACATGCCATTAGGCTTGCCAGCACGGTATGACGTCGCCAGTGTGCGAGGTCTTTACACTGGCCTATCGGACGGGTGGACCTACCTCAACGCGAATGCTGCGCCGCAGATCTCTGAACGAGTAGCGGCCGGCGTGGCTCGCTCATTCCGTATGTCCCCAGCAGTAGCCCCGCAGGAAGATGCCACGGGCGCGCATTCCGCGAATAGCGCGCCGGGCCGGTTGGAGGGCTCTGCGCATTACGACGCCGCGCGCATGGCGATTGCGGATCTCGTGGGCTCGAAGGCCAGCCGCGTGGTCTTAGGCCCTTCGCTGCCGGCTTTGTACCAGACCTTGGCGCGCAGCCTGCGCCCGATGTTGCGTCATAATTCTTCGGTGGTTCTGTCCAAGTTGGATCCGCCGGCGCTGTACTCCGCGTTGTCGGAGCTTGATGCAGAAGTGCGTTGGGCACAGCCGGATCTGGGCACGGGTGAGCTGCCGACTTTCCAGTACGCCGAGCTTGTCGACGGCTCGACACGCCTCGTTTCTTTCTCCGCAGCGCATGAGCTGTTGGGCACGGTAACACCCACGGCGGAGATTATTGAGAAGATTCGTTCGCGCTCGCGCGCGTGGACGCTTGTCGATGTCTCCGCGCTCGCGCCTTATCGTCCCCTGGACTTTGATGAACTCGGCGCGGACATCATCGGCATTGATATCGGAATGCTCGGCGGCCCGCAGTTAGCGGCCCTAGTATTCCGTGATGAAGCGATGTTCCGCCGCGTCGATGCGCATAGCCCGGTGAAGGCTTCTAATTCTGCGGAAAAACTAGAGACCCCGGTATCTACCGGCCTGGCCGGTGGCGTTGGCCCTCTAGTTGATCACTTGGCAGCGTTGGCTGGCGGTGAAGCTGGTTCGCGCCGTGTGCGCGTGCACAAGTCAATGGAGGCGCTGAATGAGTACTTGGGCGATCTGACCAATGACATGTACGCCTACTTGGAGACCTTGCCGGCCGTCCACATCTTGGGCGTGACGGGTGAGGCCGCCGCCGGCGCTTCAAAGGACCGCCTGCCGCGGCTTACCTTCGCGGTGCAGAACGTACCGGCAGAAACAGTGCACCGCCGCCTCATCGACAACGGCCTGGTCACGACGTTGGCGCTGCGCACCCCGCTTCTTACGGAGATGGGCGCCGACGAAATCGGCGGCGCCGTTACCGTGGCCTTGGGCCCGTTCAACACCCGCCACGATATTGAACACCTCACGCGCGTGGTGGCGTCTTTGGCCTAAGCCGGTAGCTTAGACACAAGACGTTTAAGACACCGTCAGCACCAACTTGCCGGTGACGGCGCCGGAGTTTAGTGCCTCGTGCGCAGCGGCGGCCTCGGCCAGCGGGTAAGTGCCGTGGAGATGGTGCTTGACCGTGCCATCTTCCAGCCATGGCCACACGTTGGCGACGGTGTCTGCCACGATTGCGGCTTTGTCCTCAATGCTGCGGGAGCGCAGCGTCGTGCCCTGCACGGTGAGGCGCTTTGCTAGGACGATGCCCATGTTGAGCTCTTCCTTCGTGCCGCCTTGCAAGCCGATGGTGACCATGTGGCCGTCGGTAGCCAGTGCCTTCAGGTTCTGTTTGAGATACTTCGCGCCAATGATGTCGAGGATGACATCGCATTGGTTCTTTAGCTCTTCGGCGAAGTCTTGTTCCTTGTAATTAATAAGGATGTCTGCGCCGTAGCTCTTGCAGGTCTCCAGCTTTTCCGCGGAGCCGGCCGTCACCGCAACAGTAGCGCCCAGCGCCTTGGCTACCTGGATGGCGAACAAGCCGATGCCGCCCGCTCCACCATGAATGAGAATGGTCTGCCCAGCGTGCAGGTTCGCTTCCATGGCGAGGTTGGACCATACGGTGCAGGCCACCTCGATGACTGAGGCGGTATCGGTAAGCGAAAAGCCCTTCGGAATGGGCAGCAGCTGGCCCGCTGGAACCGCGACATATTCGGCGTAACCACCGCCGGCAAGCAGCGCGCCAACCTGGGTGCCTTCTTTGCACTCGGTGCCATTTGCATCCACGATTTCACCGGCCACCTCTAGGCCGATGGTCTCGGAAGCGCCTGCTGGTGGCGGATAGTGTCCGCGCGCTTGCAAGAGGTCGGCGCGGTTCACACCCGCGGCATGGACCTTTACTAGAACTTCTCCGGGGTGGAGCAGCGGCTTTTCGACGGCACCTAGCTCCAGCGCGCCGGGATCTTCAGGGTTGGTCTGCACGATAGCTTTCATGCCCACCCAGCTTAACGAAAACTCCGAGGCCGAATATGATCTGCATCGCTAGGTTTAGTAGGCTTAGTGGGTCGCAAGACAAGGAGACGTGGCAGAGCGGCCGAATGCACTGGTCTTGAAAACCAGCGTGGGTCAAACCACCGCGGGTTCAAATCCCGCCGTCTCCGCCGTGTGAAGTCTCGAGACATCGTTCCTTTGGATGGTGTCTCGAGACTTTTTGTTTCCTTCAAACGCCCTTCGCATTGCCAGGCGTGGTTTCATGTACCGATATATGTAAATAGCGGCCAGAAACCTGGTGATTCAGGCACGCTATATACACACAGAGGTACATACGCCGTGGACTGTCTTCGGTGTCCTTAATATGGGGCGCCTACGCGGTATTCTGCTCCAGCCATGCGTTGATGCCGCCGCGCAGGGAGTAGACCTGCGTGTAACCGCGCTCGCGCAGTGCGGCTACGGCTTGGGCGGAGCGGATGCCGCCGGCGCAGTGGATCACGGCGGGTTCGTCGTGGCCGAGCCGGGGATTCTCACCCGCCAGGATGCGGTCCAAAAGGAAGTGCTCGGAGCCGGGAATGGAATGCTCCGCGCGTTCTTCCTCGGTGCGCACATCGATGATGCGGTAGCCGGAGGGGACGGTGCGTACTTCGGGGGCGTCGGCAGGCTGCGTGGGCGTTGCGCCGCCGGCAACCACCGGAATGTACTCCCAAGTGCAGGTCAGCGCATCGAAGTATCCAATCTTTCCGGTCAGCAGCGTGCCCGTACCCGTGAGGTACTTGAGTGCCTCCAATGCCATGGCAGAACCTACCGTGCCCACCACGGGGCCCAGCACGCCGGCTTGGGAACACGAAGGCACCGAGCCAGGGGCAGGTGCCGTGGGAAAGACGTCCTCGTAGACCGGACCGTGCCCAGACCAGAAGACGGAAAGCTGCGCATCGAATCCCAAAATCGACGCCCACACGTGCGGAATACCCAGCTCGTGGCACGCCCAAGAGCACAGGTAGCGGGCTTCAAAATTATCGGTGCCGTCCAAGAGAACGTCGGCTTCAGCCAAGTGCGCAAGCGCCGTGGCGGAGCTTAGGCGCGGGTACTGCAGTACCTGTACCTCCGGGTTGAGCTGATGGATCGTCTCCGCGGCCGACGCTGTCTTCGGCCCACCAATATCGTCCATCCCGTGGATGACTTGGCGTTGCAGATTGGATAAGGAGACCACGTCGTCGTCGAAAAGTAGGATGCGCCCCACACCTGCACCCGCGAGGTAGAGCAGGGCAGGCGAGCCAAGCCCGCCGGCACCGATGACCGCCACCGTTGCATTAGCTAGCTTGGCCTGGCCCTCTGTACCCCACAGGGCCTCTTGGCGTGCGTAGCGCCTACTCATTCCAAGCCCACCCAATTGCTAAAACCATCCGCGTAACGCTGTTCTTTCCAAATCGGCACCTCTGCCTTCACGCGGTTGGCGCACTCTTCCGCAGCCGCGAAAGCGTCCCCGCGGTGGGCCGCGGCAGCGATCACCACGAATGCTGCCTCGCCCACGCGCAGATCACCGGTGCGGTGTGCGCACCACAGGCGGGTATTCGGATGCGCGGCGATGACTTCTTGCGCCACGCGGGAGATCTCGGATTCGGCAGTGGGGTGCGCGGTATAGCGCAAGAGCTCCACGCCGCCGCGCCCGCCATCATGGTTGCGCACGATGCCGTCGAAGGTGACCACGGCACCCATCGCCGGGGTGGAAATATCGGGCTTTTCAATGGGCGAGCTCGTCATCATCGCCCCGATTACCTTTCCGGTATCGGCGCTGACAAAGGCGGGATCAGTGCTCATGCCTTCCTTCCAATTGATCGACGATGTGCGGCAGCAAAGGTTCCAAAACCTTACAACCATCCTTCACCCCGCCGGTGGAACCGGGCAGCGCCATGGCGAAGGTGTGCGCGTTGACGCCGGCGACGGTACGCGAGAGCGCGGCAGTGGGCACGCTTGCCGACGCCGCGTAAAAAGCATGCGCTATCCCCGGCAGCTCCCGTGCCAGATGCGCGGAGACGGCCTCCACCGTGGCGTCGTCAGGCGAAATGCCCGTGCCTCCGGAGGTTAAAATGACGCTGGGCTGGGCGGCGAAGACCTTATCGAGGGCCTCGGCGATTTCGGCATCGGGTACCACGAGCGCATCCGGGGTATCAAAGCCCATCCGCCGCAGAAACTCCACCGCGATGGGGCCGGAACGATCTTCGTAGATGCCCGCCGCCGCGCGGGTGGAGGCAACCACTACTACTGCACGTCGCGCCATTAGAACGGGATGACCTCAACGACATCGCCCGGCTGCAGCTGTGCGCCGGCCGGGATGCGGATGAGGGCGTTGGCGCTCATGGCCTGCGAAATCAGGTGCGAACCAGTGCCGGCGAAGAGCTCGGCCGTGGCGATGCCGTTTTCATAGTCGATGATGCCGCGACGGAACTGGTCGCGGCTTTCCAAGCCGGTGACTGGAACGGTGACCTGCGCGGTGTGTGCGGCCCTGGCGCGACCCAGTGTGGGGCCTACGTAGATGCGGAAGCTGACCAGCGTGGAGACGGGGTTGCCGGGCAGGCAGATAACCGGGACGCTGCTTAGCTTGGACAGTCCCTGCGGTCCGCCGGGCTGCTGTGCCACGTGGCCGAACCAGCCGTCTTCTTCGAAGACTTGGCGCACGACTTCGAACTTGCCGTGGGATACGCCGCCGGAGGTGACGATGGCGTCGGGCTGGTAAACGCGGACCACGCCTTCCAGATCGGAGCGCAGGACGCCTGGGTCATCGTTGGTGCGTACAAAGGCGACGACCTCAATGCCGTACTCGCGGCAGAGAGCAGCAATCATCGGTGCATTCGCATCAGGGATGCTGGTCGCACCTTGGCCGCCGATCTCCGCGCCACCCGTGGCGACCACGATGCGTGCTGGGGCATAGACCTCGACTTCAGTGATGCCTTGGGAGGCCAGCGTGCCGATGATGGCTGGGGCCAGCCGCGTGCCTTCCTCCACCAGCACCTTGCCAGCCGCGATGTCGGATCCGGCCTCGCGGATGAACTGGCCCGCCGGAGCCGCCGGAATGGTGACCTTTTCACCCTCGCGCGGGAACTGCGGTGGCTCGCATTGCTCCACCGGGACGATGGTCACGGTGCCCTCTGGAACCTTGGCGCCGGTCATGATTGGGGCCGCGATGCCATCCTGTGCCGCGCTGGGCATAGCACCGGCAGCTACCGTCTGGCCGACGGTGAAGGTGCCGCCTTCCGTCGTGGTGATGGCGTAGCCGTCCATCTGCGAGTTATTAAAGCGCGGCATGTCATAAGCCGCGGCGATGGTGCGCGCGAGGATCAAGCCATTGACCTCCAGCAACGAGCGCGTCACCACCGTCGGTGCAGGTAGTGCCCCACGGATAGCTGCTAGGTGTTCTTCGTAACTACGCATGCTGGCGTGCCTCTCCTTATGTGTCTGGTTAACCTCCCCAATTTTAACGGCACTTTCAATGCAAAAACTGGCATAGTGGCAGACATGGTTGAAATTCACTATTTCGCCGCCGCCCGCGCAGCGGCAGGTGTAAGCCACGAACAGATTGCAGCTCCTGCAACGCTAGGCGAGCTGCTGGACACCGTGGCCGCAGAGCACAGTGGCACCACCGAGGCCGGCATGAGCTTGGGCGAGGTGCTAGACCGCTGCACCTTCCTGGTGGATGGCAAAAACGCCGAACGCGCCGCCACCCTCACGGGTGCGACGCGTGTTGACGTGTTGCCGCCTTTTGCAGGCGGGTAGGGCTGCTGGTCTAGTGTCCTGTATCGGCCCTCAGGGCATTTACGTCCGACAACAAACTCTGCCGAGTATCAACTAGCCTCCAACAAAGTTGGTCTGGTCTGTTCCTAGGCGTTTAGCACTTCAAGGAGCTGATTCCGGTATTGCATTGTGAGGGTGTCTGTTTCAGTACAACTAGGGGGAGCAGTTTACTTACTTCTGTGGTGTGCAAACATAAGGGGGGTTCATTCCTGGGACAGGATTTTGCCAAAGGATGATTCCCTGGTCATTCCAGTCGCATAAAGCTCCTGCTGCAACAAGGGCCCCTAGTCCTACTGCAACCCATCCAGCAACTGAAGCTGCGAGTCCTTCTGCAATGATTTCTTTTGTCACCGCGCCAGCGGCGCCTCCGGCAGTGAAAATTTTAGTAGCTTTAGAAACCACATTGTGACTCAGATAAACTTTTACGACTGGCCCCCAGTGGGACACCTTTGTTTCATTTCCGTATGTGGTAAAAGTAGGGTGTCCAGCCGGGTCGACGGCTGAATTATTCTGTTGAATAAATTCATCGATCCTGGTAGCGCCGTCTTTATTTGCTGAGCGAACATCCGCGGGGATAACCGCAGTGGCGAGTCCTTTTTCGTCATACTTGATATATTGGCCGAGCTTCTCGAAAGCTTCACGATCTGCTTCAGATCGGTATTCGACATAGGTTTTATCGGACTCTTCCACTGGCAATTTCGATGTGGATGCTTTCGTTGTTTGATTATGCGTTGCTTCAGTAGCGGGAGCAGTGTCTGCCTGTGCCAATGGTGTTGCGCCAATTGCAAGACCGAGCATCACAGTCTACAAGAGGACTCCTGGATTGCGCAAAGATTTCATGGAAGTGAACCTTTCTGGTTGATAGACGAGTTCCACAATGCTGGCTAATGGAACACGCCCATTTTCACCTACATGATCTAGTCAAACCACAAAATCCGAGAAGAGTATACGAAAGTATCCGATTTAGAAACAGGACTCATTGGTGGGAAAAGAATTGTTAGTCTAAAGGGCGATTCTTAAGTTCAGTTGATGACGAAAATTGTAAGGACGATGCGGAAATGAAATTGCTTAAAGCTTTTACCCTTGTCGTTCTCATTGCAGGGGTTTTGTTGTGCGTAGCGGGCCTATATTGGGAAAATAAGCTTACCAATCTTGGGGTTCCCATAGCCTTGCTAGGCATCGCTCTTTCGGTTGCTATACCTGTGAAAAAGAGAAGCGAAGGGGAAAAACACGCTTAGCACAGATAGTGAAATGAAGAACGCTAAGTTTACGTGTTTCATTCATCAATGAGTCCCGTTTGAAGTGTCTTCGGGAGCCGAAAATTATAAAGTCCATGTTGCCCGATAAACCGCGCAAGATTCTCACTGCCGATGAAGTCTACGACGCTGTCATTGATTGGTTTAAAGCCGATGATGATTGGGTCAATCTCGTCTACGTCGTCCAAGATACCGGCTACGATGACGACGCATTGACTAGTGAGCAGCTTCAGGATGTCATTGAAAAAGTCATGAGCTTTGATGACCTTGTTATATATGACGCTGCAAGCCCTTCATCAAGTGAAATTGGAACAAATTTTGGTGGCAATCCACTGCCTCGGGACGTGGACGCAGCAGCATTGAGCCGATTCATCCTTGAAAAAGACCGAGCTGGCCTACTGATGGCGCTTATGGTTGTTCCGCATCCGGATAAGCACAAGATGCCTTACGAATACGACGAGGAATAGGCGTCAACAACGCACGCAGCAACATGATGCTTATTCTAAAAAAAGGGGGTTGCCGCCTTGGTAGCAACCCCTTTTTGGTGATCTTTTACCCGCGTTGTCGTTTTAGGCGCCGAAAGCAGCCTCCCACGCCTTGAGGAGTACATCGGTCTCCTCGGCGGTGGTGATGGAGATGCGCACACCTTCGTCGAAGGCGCGAACCAGCACGCCGTTTGCGGCGAGCTTGGCAGCGACTTCTTGTGGGGTGCCCAGCTCGGTGATGTTTGCTGCCGGGAACCAGATGTGGTTGGCCTCGGAAGCAGGAACGCCGAACTTAGCAAAGTGCTCAGTGACGCGCTCGCGTTGGCGGACGGTCTCATCGGTGCGCTCACGCAGGGAGTCCTGTGCCGCCAGAGAGTGCAGGGCGCCGACCTGAGCCACCGTGTTCACGGAGAACGGGATGGCTACCTTGTTCAACGCCTCAATGATCTCTTTGTCGCCGAAGGCATAGCCCACGCGCACGCCGGCTAGGCCGTAGGCCTTGGAGAAAGTGCGCAGGCCCACGACGTTGCGGTGCGTCTTGACGTACTCGGTGGCCAGCGGCAGGGAGTCGTTGCGGTTGTACTCGATGTAAGCCTCGTCCAATGCCACGATGATGTCATCCGGTACGACCGCCAGGAACTCGTCGAATTCCGCGCGGGTGATGATCGAACCGGTGGGGTTATTCGGATTGCACACGAAGATAACCTTGGTCTTTTCCGTCACGGTCTTGGCCATCGCTGGCAAGTCCACGCGGTGCTCCTCATTCAGTGGGACCGGAACCGGCGTCGCGCCAACCACGTGGGCGAAGATTGGATAGGCCTCGAAGGAACGCCACGGGAAAACCACTTCATCGCCAGGCTGGCAGGTGATTTGTACCAGCTGCTGGCAGATGGCAGAAGAACCCGTTCCCACGGCCACCTCATCGAGGGTCATACCAAGGTGCTCTGCGAGTGCAGTGCGCAGCTCGACGACGCCCATGTCTGGGTAACGATTGGCGTCGCCAGCCGCGGCCTCCATGGCCTTGAGCGCCTCCGGAAGCGGAGGCTGGGTGGCCTCATTGGAAGACAGCTTTAAAGCAGTCTCATTGCGGGCACCGGGAACATAGACGGGCAGGGAGGAAAGATCGGATCGAATCATGGCAACCACCTTAGCCCTGGGAAGAGGTTTCCGGGTTGCGCGGACCGCGAGGGCCGTAGTCAAACTCCGCCGTGAGCGGGCCGAATGCCTGCAGTCCCTTCGGTGCATCAAAAGCGTCGAGCTGGACCTCAAGGAAGGCGCCGCGCTCCGGGTGCTCAGAAATGTCCGCGAGCGCCTTAGCCAGCTCGCCCTCGGTCTTCGCTGCGTAGGACTCCATGGTGGTATCTGCCTTGAAGACCTTCGGCAGCTCGTTGTAGCTCCAGTTCTGGATGGCGTTGTACTCCTGCTCCATGCCCAGGATGTAGCGCTCAATGGTGTAGCCATCGTTGTTGACCAGAACGATGATTGGCTTGAGCTCCTGGCGCAGGATGGTAGAAAGCTCCTGAGCGGTCAGCTGGAAGGAACCATCGCCAATGAAGAGCACGTGGCGGCGCTCCGGGTTAGCCAGTTGGGAGCCGAGCACGGCAGGCAGGGTAAAGCCGATGGAGCCCCAGATGGTGGAGTTGATGTACTGCACGCCCTCCGGCATACGCAGCGGGCCCAGGCCGATGTTGGAAGTACCAGCCTCGGCGATGACCACGTCGTCTTCCTTGAGGAAGTGAACCATCTGGTTCCAGATGCGCTCCTGGGTCAGCGGCGCTGACTCGTCTGGCTCGAAGGCCGGCAGCTCAAACTTCTCGCCCGCGGCGGCTTCCTTGGCTGGGATGCGCTCGACGAGGACGTCGAGAAGCTCAAGCGTATTGATGCCCACGAAGTACTCGCCGTCAGCGTTGAGGTGCTGATCGCCGAAGTTGAACACGTGCGCCTTATCCAGATTGTGGGTGAAGGAACCGGAGTTGACCTCGATGAAGCGTGGGTTGGTGGTGACCAGGAAGTCGGAGTTTTCGATGCGCTCCTGCACGCCCGGGGCGGAAGCGGCGCCGTTGTAGGTGCCGATGAACAGCGGGTCGCGCTCGGACAGGATGGCCTTGCCGGAAGAAAGCTGGGAGTACGGCAGCTGGGCCTTGTCGATGATGGCGCGGAACTTCTCGGTAAAACCGTGGCGATCGGTGTCTTGGTCGATCAGGAAGATGGGATCCTTGGCCGCAGCCAGCGCCTCGATCACGCGATCGGCGGCGGCGTTGAGACGCTCCTGGTCGGAGGTAGCCAGCTCGGTGCTGAACGGGGTATCCGGGACCTCGATGGTCAGGTGCGTGATATCGGAAGGGATCTGGATGTGCACCGGGCGCTTCTCGCGCAGGCAGGTGTGCAGGGCGCGGTCGAATTCCTCGACCACGTTCATCGGGGAAACGCGGGTGGCTACCTCGGTAAACGGTGCGATGGCGTCGAGCATGTTGGCAAAGTCGCCGTCGGCAAGCGAGTGGTGCAGGTTCCAACCGAACTCGGTGGCGTACTGCGGCGGTGCGCCAGCGATGGAGACCATCGGAACGTGCTCCGCGCGAGCACCCGCGATGCCGTTGAGCGCAGAAAGCTCGCCCACGCCGTAGGTGGTGAGCAGACAGCCGACGCCGCGCTGGCGGGCGTAGCCATCAGCGGCATAGGCCGCGTTCAGCTCATTGCAGGCGCCGACGAAACGGATGTCCTTGTCTTCGTCGATCTGCTCGAGGAAGCTCAAATTGAAATCACCTGGGACACCGATGATTTCGGTGATGCCGATGGCCTTCAAGCGATCAAGGATAAATTCGCCGACAGTAGTCTGCATTGCGAGTCCTTTCTTTTGTTAGCGATAAAACGTGCTTATCCGATTATCGTAGGTCACATTTTTGTTGTCATTAGTCAAAATAGAGAACTATCTTTGACATATGTCGAAACTGACGGCGCCGAACCTGGCACGGATTCAAGAGTTAGCCGATGACATCGCGCGGCAGTTGCAATGTTCGGTGGAGGTAACCACTCCCTCTATCAACGTGATTGCAGCAAGCGCGCAGTTGGGCGCCGTGGATAGTCACCGCGTGGCCTCGATTCTGGAGCGCACCCCGCCGCCGGAGCCGATCCCGTGGATGCTCAGTTATGGCATTCAGGAATCTTCTGCCCCGGTGCGCCTGCCGGCGAATGCGGAATATGACATGCTCCCGCGCGTGGTTATTCCTTTGCGCCACGGCCCTGACCTGGTAGGGCACGTGTGGATCATTGATGAGCACGCGCTTTCCGACGCCGCTCTTGCCTCCGTTTCCCCGCAACTGAGCACGCTGACCAAGTTGGTAGACGAGCGCGATGCTTACCTGGCCACTCGTGCGCAGCAGCTTGGTGACTTAACCCGTGACATCGTTGCGGGGGATGAAAGTGCGCTGGCTATAGCCCGCGAGCGCGACCTTTTGCCGCGTGATGGGGAAGTGCTCATTCACCGTATCGACGTAGACGGTGATTTAGTCCAGCTGACGATGGAGCTCGCCCGTCCGCTGCGGCGGCGTCCGTTTCTGGCCCTGGACTTGCATGATTCGCTCATCATTGTGGAATCCCCGCGCGACGAGCAAGACACGAAAACGCTGATTGAGGAGGTTGCTTCCGCGGCCCTCACGGCGGGGACGCAAATTGGTGCGCGGGGCAGTGCGCCCACTGCGCGTCGGGCTCGTTTCATGGCCGACGTTGCGCGGCTAACCGGGCAACCTGCGATGGACTGGGCTGCGGCTGGCGCCTGGCGCGCGCTGTTGGGATGGGATCTGAGTCCGGCTACCGTGCGTGCGCTGAGCCCCGATGCCGCACTGCTTTTAGACGCCGAGCGCAAAAGCTACTGGGAAAGTCTGCTTTGTTATTTCGAGCATTCCCGCAACGTCAATGACACAGCCGCCGCGCTGTATATTCACCGTGCTACTTTGCATTATCGCCTAGACCGAGTCCGTGAGATCCTGGGCACGGCTGCCCTCGAAGATGGCTGGCGCTGTGCCGCTTTGTATGTGGCATTGAAGCTGCATGCGGCGCTTAATCGCCGCTAAAACCTAAGCAGTTAGACGGTAGTGAGGGGGCTGTTTGGCACGCGTGGAGGGGCTCGGGTAGAGTAAGCGAAGATTCATTGCGAATCGCTGGAGACGTGCCAGAGCGGCCGAATGGGGCTCCCTGCTAAGGAGTTGACTTGCTTGCGCAGGTCCGGAGGTTCAAATCCTCTCGTCTCCGCCACTTGAGAAGTCTCGAGACATCGTTTGCCCGCTGTCTCGAGACTTTTTACTTAGACCCCGATGTGGGGCAGTGCGGTTATTGCCAAGCTGAGCCTGGAGCTCACCGCGAAGACGGACATGAGATGGGAAACCTGCTTCTTAACGGTCGATTGTGCGTAGTGCATCGACTTGGCAATCTCTGCGTTTGAGCGCCCTTCGCAGATGTAGCTCAAGATTTGCTTCTCAGTATCGGTGAGTAAGGCGTACTTCTCATTGAACTCGATAACGCTGGATTCTTTGTCGTTATCGCCCTCTGCATGGGAATCGGATTGGGGAAGGTAGTCAACCAGGCGGGTTAGCGCGTGCGGCGATACGGCTGTGCCACCGTTTACCGCCTCGCGCACAGCGGCATACATTGTGGCCGGCTTGCTGCTTTTTACAACGTAGCCGGCCCCTCCGTTGGTTAAGACCTCGATCATTGTTTTGTCAGTGTCTAAAGCGGTGATTGCTACGAATGCCGGTGGGGTGGGCCGCTTCTTGGCCTCGCGCAAGAGCGTTATTCCGTCCATCTCGGGCATGTGAATATCGGCGATGATGACATCGATGTCGATTTGGTCGAGAAGCGAAAGGGCTTCGACGCCGGTGCTGGCCTCGGCGACGACGTGAATGTCGGCAGTGCATGAGAAGTAGGTCTTCAGCGACGAGCGTACGAGGGGATCGTCATCAACGATCAACGTCGCAATGCGGCTATCAGTGTCAGCGGTGCTCATCGATGCTGGATCACCGACTTGGAAAATAGCCATAGGTATCTACTTTCATAGTTAAAACTCTTATTTATGCACACTTTATTTGTACCATCATTGAGCTCAATTAAAACCTCGCGCATTGGGCACGCGCGAAGGAGGATACTAAAGTATATTTCGCCTGAATATAAAGCTAAATTTGGGCCATTTCCGGTGGTTCAAGCGCGGTTAGGGGTAGCTTACTTACGGTAGCGGAAGTATGGTCCTAGGTGGATTCAGGCAAAGCCCAGTTCCACTTGTTAATGACCCTTTTACAGTTAGGACTCCATCATGGAAATCGCATCCACCGTTCTCGAAATCCTCGGCGGCATCTTCGAGGCAATCGCTGAAGGTCTGCAGAAGTAAGAGCTTCTAAAACCTTCAAACGCTCCCGCAGGCTAGTTCAATCGCACTGCCTCCGGGAGCGTTTGCATGTTTTGCGTGGATGCTGCGCTTGGACTCTTTATCGGTCTTAGGGGCGTCCGTGTGCTGCACCGTGGTTGCTGCTAGATGGTGACCTCACCATGTGTGGACACAGTAAAAGACGAAGCCCCGCCCCACCAGTGATGAGCTGGCAGGACGGGGGGTGCGGCTCCGGAAGAGCGGGCTCGTGTACTTACATCGCCGGGGAGAGGCCCGCGTCGTCCTGGCCGCTGACGCGGTAGAGGTGCTCGTTGACGAACTCACCCACGCCCCAGCGCTCGAGCTCGCGGCCATAGCCGGAGCGGTTAATGCCGCCGAACGGGAGGCCGGCAGCGGTGACGGAAGCCTCGTTGACGAAGGTCATGCCGTCGTTAAGCTGCTGCGCCACCTCGAAGGCCTTGTCGAGGTCGGAACCCCACACGGAGCTGGAGAGGCCATAGTCAGAGTTGTTGGCAATCGCGATGGCCTCGTCGATGTCCTTTGCCTTGTAGATGACTGCGACTGGGCCGAAGATCTCGTTGCAGGCGATCTCGGCGGAAGGATCGACGTCGCTAAGCAGCGTTGGCTCCATGTAGGCGCCGTCGCGGTCTACCTTCTTGCCACCCACACGGACGGTGGCGGTGCCATCGGCAACAGCCTTGTCGAGGCGCTCGATGATTTCGTCGCGGGCACCGATGGAGGACAGTGGGCCGATGTCGGCATTCTTGTCGTCGTATGGGCCGACCTTGAGGTTGCCGATCTTTTCTACCAGGTAGTCGAGGGTGCGATCGTAGAAATCCTCCAACACAATCAGGCGCTTTGGGGCGTTGCAGGCCTGGCCGGTGTTGTACATGCGGATTGGTACGAACTGATCGAGGGTCCACTCGAGCTTCTTGTCATCGATGATGATGAACGGGTCGTTGCCGCCGAGCTCCAGCACGGACTTCTTGTAATTCTCACCCGCGGTCTTTGCCACCGCAGCGCCGGCTGCTTCAGAGCCGGTGAGGGAAACGCCCTTGATGCGCTTGTCCGCCACGAAGGCATCCATCTGGGAGCCGGAAGCGTAGATGTTGATGAAAGCGTCCTTCGGCAGACCTGCCTCTTCCAGGAGATCCTGGCAGGCCTGGGAAGACAGCGGGCAGATGGAAGCGTGCTTGAGCACGATGGTGTTACCCAGCAAAAGGTTCGGCGCCGCGAAGCGGGCAACCTGGTAGTACGGGAAGTTCCATGGCATAACGCCCAGCAGCGGGCCGAGCGGCTCCTTTTGAACAACAGTCTTTTGCGCGCCCTGGGCCGCCAAGTACTCGGGCGCGAGCAGCTCGTGAGCGTGCTCGGCGTACCAGCGGTAGATGTCAGCGACGATTTGAATCTCGCCCTTTGCCCAGCGCGTGAGCTTACCCATCTCACGGCCGATGTGCTCGGCTAGCTTGTCTGCATTTTCTTCATAGAGATCTGCAGTGCGGAAGAGGATGGCTGCACGCTCCTCGATTGAGGTGCGGGACCAGCTCTTGAAGGCTTCCGTGGAGCGGTCCAGGATCGCGTCACGGTCAGAGTCATTGATGCGGTCGAAGGTCTCCTCGGAGACGCCAGTGTTTGGGTTCTCAAGTGCAAAAGTACTCATGTCCCCTGTGTACCCGCGGTGTGCCGAGCCTTCAAGAAAAATTAGTCACTTATAAAATGGTAAATCGCCCTAACAGGTCTATCATCCCTATTTGTGAAACGAAGATCTTTGCAGAACCGAAGCCGCATCTTTGGCCCTGCACGCGTGACAGCTTTGGGCTTTTTTCTGCTCATCATGCTGGGGGCATTCCTGCTGATGCTGCCTTTTTCTACCGAAGGATCGCAGTGGACGCCTCCCTTGCACGCTTTCTTCACAGCGACTTCCGCTGTCTCTCTGACCGGTCTTATCGTTGAAGATACCGGCACGTACTGGACTCCCTTCGGCCAAGTGGTAATTATCACCCTCATCCAGCTCGGCGGCTTGGGAATCATGTCGCTTGCTTCCTTGTCCGGCATGCTTTTAACCGGACGCATCAGCTTGAAGGCGCGGCGCTCGACGGCCGCCGAGGGCCGCCCCGTAGCCGGCGGCATTCGCCGTACCCTCTTGCTTACCTTTCTCGTCACCCTCGTTTGCGAGGCTGCAGTTGCTGTCCTCTTGGCCCTACGCCTGCATTTCGCACATGGCGTCCCAGTACTGCGCGCGATGTGGGAGGGTGTCTTCCACGCGATTTCGGCATTTAACAACGCGGGTTTTAGTACGTACTCGGACAATATGATTGGTTTTAATACCGATGCGTGGATTCTGCTGCCGGTGGCCTTTGCGCTCATCGTGGGTGGCTTGGGCTATCCCATGTTGGCGGAGATAGTGCGCCGTATCCGCGGCCGGATCAAGCTCGCCCTGCGAGGGCGTGCGCCGCGCGTGCACCACATGTCCATTACCGCGCGGATGACGCTGGTGGGAACTGCCATTTTGCTCTTCGGCGGCATGACGTTTTTCTTGGTGGCCGAGTGGTCCGGCGTGCTGGCAGATATGCCGTTTGGCACCAAGCTGCTCAATAGCTTCTTCATGAGTGCTTCGCCGCGTACCGCGGGCTTTAATGCCATCGACTACGGGCATGTACATTCCATTACCTTGATGGCCTCGGACATCTTGATGTTCATCGGCGGCGGCTCCGCCGGTACGGCCGGCGGCGTGAAAGTGACCACCACCTGCGTGCTCGTTGCGGCGATGGCGGCGGAGTTCCTGGGCCGTGAGGACACCACCATCGGTAAGCGCCGTTTGCCGAATTCGATTACGCGCCAGGCGCTCGCCCTGACTGTGGCCGGTGCGGCAGTGGCGATGTTCGGAGTTGGAACCCTAGTGGTTTTGAACCCGCAATTCTCTACCGACCAGATCACCTTCGAGGTGCTCTCGGCTTTCGCCACCGTTGGTCTGTCCACAGGTATTACGGCCAGCCTGACCGCGCCTTCCCAGATTATTTTGTGCTTCATCATGTACCTTGGCCGCGTTGGGCCGACCACGTTGGTGGCCGCTTTGGCCGCGCGCACAGTAACTCGTCACTATCGCTACCCAGTAGAAAGGCCGTTCATTGGCTAACATCTTCGGCGCGCTGCGCCACGAAAAGCAATCCATCGACATCCCCGCAGTGGTCGTCATCGGCTTGGGGCGCTTCGGTTTTTCCCTGGCGCGTGAACTTATGGATCATGGCGTTGAGGTGCTCGGCATCGACAATTGCGAGAAGTTCGTGCGTGATTATTCGCCGGTTCTCACCGAGGCAGTACAAGCTGATACAACCGACGCCGAGGTCTTGCACCAGCTGGGCATCGACGAGGTGGACCGCGTGGTGCTGGCCATCGGCTCGCACCTAGAGGACTCCATTTTGACCGCCTCAAATTTGGTAGAACTCGGCGTAAAGGACATTTGGGCGAAGGCGGACTCCGACGCGCATGCACGCATCCTGCTGCAGCTGGGCGTACACCACGTCATCCGCCCAGAACGCGACACTGGTCGCCGCATTGCACACTTGCTCGGCGGCAAGTTCGAAGATTTTGCCGAAATCGCTGAGGACTATGGCGTTACCAAGCTCACCCCGCCCGCGCACTTGGTTCAAACCCCACTAGATCCGCAGAAAACGTGGGAAAAACATCGCGTGCAGCTGGTCTCAGTGCGCAAGGACTATGGCCACTGGATGCCTGTTGAGAAAGGCCAGAAATTGAACCCGACGGATCTTATCGTGATTGCCGGCAGCCCCGTCGCCTTGGAGAAGTTCTCCGAGGCTGGGTCTTAGTATTCTTAGTCCCCTGCCTGGCGGTATCCGCGGCGCAGGTCATCGACCACATAAGGATGATCGAGCGTGGAGGCCGGCAGGTTGCGCGGCTGGTTATCTAAGCCGAATGATTGCGCGGCCTCAAGAGTCGCATCATCGAGGTAGCGCAGCGGGGGAGCGTAGTTGGGCACGGAGATTTCCTCCGCGCAGGCCACAAAGCCCCAGTCACCAAAGGTGGGCACGTGCACGTGATAAGGCACGGTGGGGCAGCCGGCGGAACGCAGTGTGGAATCGATACGCCAGAACACATCGGGAGTACTAAAGGCACTGGTTGCCTGCACGACCATCTTGCCGCCGGGAGCGAGCATCTTGTGCGCCATGGAGTAGAACTCTTCCGAGTAAAGGCGGGCCATGGCGGCGGAGTCGGGGTCGGGTAGATCGATGAGGACGGCGTCGTAAAGCGTGTGATCACCACCCGATCGCAACCAGGTAAACGCGTCCTCGTTGAGGATCCGCACGCGTGGATCTTCCATGGCGCCCCCGTTGTTCTCGCGCAGGACCGTGTTGGCCACGTTCACCACCTCGGGATCGAGCTCGACCTGGGTGACTTTAAAGTCCATCTTGAGAAGCTCGCGCGCGGCTAAGCCATCGCCGCCGCCAATGACGAGCACTCGCCCGCCCGGCTCGGCAGGCAGCACGGGATAGACCAGGGACTCGGTGTAGCGATACTCATCGCGGGAGGAATATTGCAGGCCGCCGTTGAGATAGAGGCGCGAATCCTTGCCGCGTTTGGTCACCACGATGTCCTGGTAATCCGAGGTATGGGCGTAAATGACAGGATCATCGTAGAGCGATTGCCGGGCGGTTACCACTATGGATTCGCTGCGGATGATGAGAGTGAGCAGCAAGGCGATAGCGCCCAGCAGCGCGAGGACATGCATTAGAAGCTGCTTGCCGGAGAGCACCGTGCGCAGTAGAAGCAGCGCAACCACGAGTGCGGCGATGAGGTTGACCAAGCCGGCCGCAGCGGTGCCACGAATCATGCCCAGCCACGGCAGCAAGACAAATGGCCATGCCAAACCGCCCAGCAGGCCGCCGACGTAATCCGCGAAGTTGAGGTTTGCCACCACCGAGCCGGAATCCTCAGCATTCGAGGTACGCCCGCGCTGAATCAGCGTCATAAGCAGTGGTACTTCCATACCCACCAAAACGCCAATGAGCAGTGTCGCTAGGACCAAAATGAGGGTGGACTGGCCCACAAGCGCGAAGACCATGTAGAGCACCACGGCGCTCACGCCGCCGCACAGGCCGAGCAAGGTTTCGACGATGAGGAAAGAACTCGCCGGCCACGACAAGAATGGCTTGGCCATCAACGCGCCCAGGCCCAAGGAGGCGACGTAGCCTGCCACGATCAGCGAGGTCTCTACAATGCCGCCGCCGTTGAGGCTCGTGGACAGCGTCAGCAAGGCCAGCTCGTAGACCAAGCCCGAAGCTGCGCAGATACAGACTGAAATAAGCAGAGCTACCCGCCAGGCGCGCGAGCGGACCAGCGAATCTGCGGCGGGGGAAGCGTTTAGGTCAGACATGCGGCATTAATTGCGCCGACAACGATGAGGATGACGCTCGCGCAAAAGGTGCCCGCGCGGGGCTTGGTATCTTCCACCAGATCCCGGAAACGGCCGGGGATAAGCGCCTCCAAAATGACCAACGCTAGTGCCTGCAGCACGATGCCGACTAGGCCGTAGACAGCGGTTTCTAGCAGATCAAAAGAGTGCACGATGGCGGTAACCAGCACCGCTCCCAGGGCAATCTGCTGGGCGGAAGCGATGACCGCAGCGTTGACGTGATGATCAACGAAGACAGCGCGGTAAAGCTTGCCCGGGGTGAGCAGATCCAGAACTACGAAGCCGGCAAGTAGCAGTACCGCTGCAACACCGAAATAAGCAAAGGTGGCCAGGATTGAATCGAGCATGAACTAAAGCCTTTCTATTTCACGCCGCCGGAAGAGCCGGAGGAGCCGCCGGAAGAGCGGGAAGGGGAGGAGGGACTAAAACCGGGACCTAAGAAGATATAGGTGCCGTCGTGGAAGTGATCGAGATTTTCCACGCGCACTGAACAGTTCTGCGGGCCAGTGGGCTCGACCTTGACAATCTGCTTGCGGTAGCGCAGGTACTCCGTGCCCGTTGCGGGATCGAATTGGCGCGCCTTCGGCTTGTGCTCTGCTGCAAGGCGGTTGGCCTCTGCCTGAACATTGTTTGCTTGACAGGTGCCTGACCTGATGGGAGCGCCAGTAACGCCGGGTGAAGTCAGACCGCCAATTACTGCGAATAGTACGGCGAAGACCAGTGACCATTTCCAGCCTTTGTCATAGTTCATGGAATCCACCTACTTGTAGTCTTCACGATTATTTCTTCTGCAGGGTACATATGCACCGTTTCCCACTCGAAGCCTGCGCAGTCTTCGAGTGCGGTGCCCTTGAGGGCGGTGACGTGGTATTCGCCCTGCCCGGGAAATTGCGCCGAGAGCCAATCCGTGCCCGATACCCGTTGAAATTCTGCGGCGAAGCCATCCGCGCAATGCTTGGCGACGTCCGTCTTCAGCTCGTAGCCCGTCATCTCACCGTAGGTCTGCGGCAGCGGACCCTCACAGTGGCAGGAGATCTCCTCGCGGAAGAGTAGCGTCTTGCCGCGATAAACGCTGGCAGTATGCGAAGCGCCGATGATATCCAGCTCAAGCCGCAGGCTGTCGGAACCGTGAAGCATGGTCGTGCTTAACGCCTGCGGGCGCGGGCCGTTTAAGCGCAGCCCCAAGTCAGCGGCACTGACGTCCGCGCTGGGGCAATCTAGAACCTCCACTGCGGCCTATGCCTTCGGAGCTGGGTACACGGTGAACTCACCCGGCAGCATGGTGTGGCCGGTGGATACCTCCCAGCTGTCATTGTTGGCCCAGCCCTCAAAGCCCAGCAGCTTGTCACCCGCGGAATAATCTACGTAGCGCATCTCGCCGGACTCTGGCAGGCCGGTGGTGCCGGTGGAGGTGTAGCGCGCATGGCCACGCTCGTCCTCACTATATGTAACTCCCTCGAATTCCACGGTGCCGCGATCTGGCGTGACGCCGGCGCCCTTGCGGGAGGTCCACCAGGTGAGATTGAGCTGGCCTTCATCGACCTCGACTCCCAGCCAGGAGGAGTTATCTCCACCGTCGAGCAGGTACTCGTACCAGTAATAAGGGCCCTCATTTAGGGTCAGGGTGCCGCGGACGACGTAGTCGGTGGCGCCGTAACGGATGATTGCACCCGGACCAAGATTTTCTGGATTGAACTCGTTTTGGCCTTTGGCCTCGGCGAAGTAATCCTTGGAGAAGGTATCGCCCGTCTCCTGCGTGCTAGCCGCCTTGGCTTGGCGCGATTTAAAGAACATGTAGATGGCCGCGATTAACAAAACCACGGCGAGCAGAAAGAAAATCTTGTTCATGACTGGCCCTTTAATTTTTTGCTTAGCTTAGGTCTGTAGCAGTCACCTTAGCCCACGCCTTGGACGTCCGATAGTCCTACGCATTACGCTGGGGAATTGTCGTTTTCAATTCGATGGATTTTAGGTCGGCGTATGAACGAAAAAGAGCTTATTTCTACTGCGAGCGATGCGGCGGAAGAACTCATTGACGCCGAGTCCTATCCCTTCGTCGAAGGCTGGCGAGCCTGGCGGGTGCGCGGAAAGTGGTTCATGCTGGCCACCACCATGCCTGCGAATAAGCCCTTCGGTGGAAAGAAGGCCATCATTCTCAAAGCTCCGCCGGAGGATGTCTCCGCTTTGCAGGCTGGTTATGCCGACATCGGCCCTGCATATCACATGAATAAGCGGCACTGGTACACCGTGTATCCCGGGGATTCGATAAACCCCAAGTTAGTTCGGGAGCTCGTCCAGGAATCTTATGCCGCGGTGGTGCAAAAGCTGCCTAAGGCGCAGCGCCCTGCCGGGTGGCAAGAGGCAGTGCGTTAAGGAAATATAAAAAGCAATGGAAAAATCTAATGGCCGGTTCCCACGCTTTGTCTATGAAAAAGGCACAGAGCCCGATCCGCGTTTCAGCATGGCCAACGAGCGCACGTTCTTGGCATGGATTCGTACCTCGCTCGCTTTCATCGCAGGTGGCGTTGCACTGCAGGCTTTCGACCTCCCGATTCATGGCACGCTGCCCCTCATCATCTCCGTGATCATGCTGGTGGTCGCCATCGTATTGCCGGCGGTGGCGTGGGCGCATTGGGCGGCGTCGGAAAGCGCGATGCGTGAGCAAAAGCCCCTGCCGCCGAATGTCGCGATGCCTCTGCTCGTGTTGGTGGTGCTGCTTATCGGCGTGCTGATCCTGGTAGGTCAGCTCGTGGGCGCGGGGGCATAAATGTATGACCCAGGGCTGCAGCCGGAGCGCACCCGGCTGTCGTGGCAGCGCAGCCTTTTGGCGTTCGTGCTGGTGGTTCTGGTGGTTTTGCGCAGTGAGCTGCCGTGGACCATTGCGGAGCTCAGCGCCTTCGTGGGCGGCGCGGGTGCCTGCGCCTGGCTGGGTTGGCGGGTGCGCCGCCGTAACGCGCTTTACGACGCCGCTCTTCACACCGGCGGCGCCCTCCCCGGCGCCGCGGCGCTGGCGGGCCTAGCCGTGGCCGTGATGCTGCTGGCAGTGCTGGCTCTGGTGGGCCTTGGTGGGGGTAACCGCGTTTAAAAACCGATTTTTTCTTTGGTTCAAAGTTGTATGGTGTTCGCAAACGTGGGTATTGCATGGTTCGCATTTTGCTTATCCCCGCGTGCTAGAAGGTTTGGCAAGGAGAACTGAATGACGACCCCGCAAACACATGAATCAACAGCTCACGTAGAAGGCGAAGAAGATCACGGCGTCGCCAAGCGTGAATGGCGCCGCATGCTTATAGGCCTGTTTCTAGGCTTAGCGCTGGCCGCCCTGGTGTGGTTTATTTTTCCGTCGAATGCGGTGGATACCGTGCTGCAATCCTCGGGCGCGGACCCAGAGGAAACCTATACTTATGGCGCGATTCGCGCGGTTGCGGCGGTGACCATCCTGATGGGCGTGTGGTGGATGACCGAAGCAATTCCGCTGGCAGCTACGGCACTTTTGCCTTTGGTTATCTTCCCGCTGGCCGGCGTGGGCACCATTAAGGAAGTTGGCTCGCCTTATGCTTCGGCGACGATCTTCTTGTTTATGGGTGGCTTCCTCATTGCGCTCGCGTTGCAGCGTTGGAACTTGCACCGCCGCATGGCCCTGGCGGTGGTGAAGGTGGTTGGCACCTCGCCAAAGCGCATTGTGCTGGCTTTATGCTGGCAACCGGCTTTTTGTCCATGTGGGTCTCAAATACGGCGACCGCGGTAGTCATGCTGCCTATCGGTACCTCCGTGCTGGCGCTGACCGCAGACACCGTGGGTGGCATGGCCAAGCAGAAGAAGTTTGCAACGGCGCTGATGCTGGGCATTGCGTATTCCGCGTCCATTGGCTCCCTGGGCACGCTGATCGGTACTCCGCCGAACGCTCTGTTGGCCGGATATATGAAGGAATCTCACGACATCGTCCTCGGCTTTGGCAAGTGGATGATCGTGGGAATGCCGCTGGCAGTTATCTTCCTGTTTATCGCATGGCTGTTGTTGGTGACCATCTTCAAGCCGGAGATGGACCGTATTCCTGGCGGCAAGGAGCTAATTGACCGCGAAATCGCAGCTCTTGGTCCGTGGACTGCTCCGCAGATTCTCACCGGCATCATCTTCCTAGGCGCAGCTATCGCCTGGGTGGTCGTTCCTTTCTTGGTTGGCGAGGACTCAAACTACGACGATGCCATCGTCGGTATTGCTGCCGGCCTGCTGCTGTTTATCATCCCAGCCGACGCCAAGACCGGCGTGCGCCTGCTGGACTGGAAGACCGCGAATGAGATGCCGTGGGACGTCCTGCTTCTCTTTGGTGGTGGCCTGTCTCTGTCCGCGATGTTTAACAACTCGGGCCTATCTCTGTGGATCGGCGAGATGGCTAAGGGTCTCGGCGGCCTGCCCACGGTGCTGCTCATCGCAGCAGTTGCGCTGCTGGTTCTTTTCCTGACCGAGATCACCTCCAACACGGCAACGGCGGCGACCTTCCTGCCCATCATGGGCGGCGTTGCGGTTGGCATTGGCCTGACCGAGGGCGGCGAGATCAACATCCTGCTGCTGACCATTCCGGTGGCGCTCGCGGCAACCTGCGCGTTCATGCTGCCGGTGGCAACCCCGCCGAATGCCATCGCATACGGATCGGGTTACGTGAAGATTGGCGACATGATCAAGGGCGGCGTCGGTCTCAACCTCATTGGCTGCGTGCTGATTACTCTCACGGTCTACCTGCTGGCCGTGCCGGTCTTTGGGCTGGTGCTTTAAAGGCTGGTGTTTAAGTGCAGTTATCGACAGGTTAACAACGCGTAAAAACGTGTGTTGGCCTGGCGATTTGCCGCCTTTAAAGAACGGCACTATAGTTAATCCACGTTGCAGCGAGAGATTGCACAGCAATCAAACGCAGTAGCGGTTAGCGCCCGTAGCTCAACGGATAGAGCATCTGACTACGGATCAGAAGGTTGGGGGTTCGAATCCCTCCGGGCGCACAAAATTTTCTCGCGGTTTCCTTCTTGGAGGCCGCGAGATTTTCGTTTTGTATGGGTGGCGCGAAGGAGGCGCTTGGTGGCTCTTGGCGGCGGCGCGGAGTCAAATGGTGAGGCCAGCCAGTCAAATGGTGAGGTGTAGATGGTGAGGTGACCGCTCACCAGCCACGGGCGTTAACACCAGTCACTTCCGTTGCGGGGCGACCTCACCATTTGCGATTTGCAGCCGCAGGGGCCGTGCAGAGAACCTGGTGCCGTGCGAAGGACCCGCGAGGCGCGGAAGCTGCTGCGAGAGAGGCCGCGGCGTACTATGAGCCCGGAACCGCTTTACGAGACCTCATTTTTAGGTGCTTAGCTTCATGGCCAGTAAAAAGTTTGCCTTCGCCACGGGAACTAGAAAGGTGAGCGTGAACAACAACAAACTCGTGCCCTGCTTGGTAGCGGGCGCAATCCTCGGCGTGGTGCTGTGGGTTGCCTCGGGAATGCTGGTGCTTTTCCCGATTGGGCTCGCGCTGGGCCTTCTGGGACTTCCCATCCTTGCGGTGAGCAGGGATGAATCGAAGTCCCGCAAGCGGCGCGACGATACGTTCCGTGACTAGACGGGGCGGGAAGGCTAGACAGGGCGGGAAGCCTAGACAGGCCTAGAAGACTAGACGGGGCTAGAAAATCTCGATTCGCCCGCCCAAAGACTCCGACTGACGCAGCTGCGCCACCCAGTTCGGGCCACCCGGGTGCAGGCGCAGTACCGGCCGCGAGGAAATCTTGACCGGGGAGACCGATTCCTTGCGGGCGCCGGAGCGTGCCTCAATGCGGGTGCGGGCGCGGAAGCCATTTTCCGCGAGTTCAGCAACCGAGGGCTGCTCAGCGGCGAGCGAGTCGCGCGCGGCCTGGAGGAGCTGCAATGCTTCATCGAGGGCGTCGACAAGCGCGGGTGCGTTGGTCTCACACATCTGCCGCACTAGCTCTGGGGCGGTGCCGGCCACGCGGGTGCCGTCCTTGAAAGAACTCGAGGCCAGTGATTGCGCGAGGACGCCGCCGTTGTCGCCCACCACGGCGAGGGTTTCAGAGAAGACGTGCGGCAGGTGAGAAATGCGCGCCACCGCGGCATCGTGATTTGCCACGCGCACGGGGACGGCCTCAGCGTGCACCATCTGCGTCATACGCACTACATCGGAGAAGGTCTCAATCCACTTCTTCGGGATGCGCTCTCCGCGGGCCTCGCACTCGGCGGCGTAGTCATAGGTAATTGCCCATGCTGCACCCTTAAAGAGCTTGGTCTGCGAGTGGTCCCAGCCTGAGTTCTGGGTGCCGGCCATCGGGTGGCCGCCCACGTAGCGCGATTCCATGCCGCGCTCCAAGAAGAGATCGCGCACCTCAGTCTTCACGGAAACTACGTCCGTGATGCCACAGCTCGCCGCGTGCTGTTGAATCTCGTCCAAGACAGAAGCGACCGCTTTCATCGGGGTAGCGATGACGATTAGTGCATCATCTGCCTCCGCGCGGGTCAAAATTGCCTGCAGGTCATCGGTGACGTCATAGCCCGCTTTGATGGCGCTGCGGGCACCGGAAGTTGAGTGATTATAGCCATATACTGCGTGTTTGCTTGCCGCGAGATCGCGCAGCAGGGAACCACCAATGAGGCCGAGGCCGATGATGCATACGGGTCGTTGAACGTCTTTAGAACTCACGGTGACAATTCTGGCACAACACGACTAATCTCACGAGGTATGAGTGATGACAACATCTCCTTCGCAGTTACCGTTGCCCGCAATGAGGGGCAATGGGTGGTTCGGGAGTTTGATGACGACTTCGAGGACATCAACACCTCCATCAGCGCGGTGCGCGCGCTGCGCTCCGAGGGCGCGGCCTTCGCGCTGCTGTGCGTAGAGGATGAATACTTCGTTGTCGTACGCCCAGTGCCGGGAGATGTGCGCATGCTGATCTCTGACGCCACATATGCCGACGAGGATGATTTTGCCGCAGACTTCCTGGAGCTGCGCGACCTTGACTTTCCCGAAATCGTTGACGACGACGAGGATCCAGATCCTTATGGCGACGGCGACTTCGATATCTTTGCTGATCTTGGGCTCAGTGAAGATCAGTTGGGCTACATCATCGACAATGACGAAGATTGGCCCTCCGATATGCTCCTGCGCATCGCGGGCGATTTAGGCTTCGGTGACGAGCTCGAAGAGATCATTGCTTAAATCCCAAGGCTTGGCCAGCGCCGAGGCGCGCATGCGCCGCGCGCTCGAGGTGGCACGCCAGACACCCGCGGGAGACATCCCGGTAGGAGCGGTGCTTTACGACGCCGCCGGCAACGAGCTTTCCACCGGCGTCAACCGCCGGGAGCAGCGCGGCGATCCCACCGCACATGCGGAAGTGGAGGCGATTCGCGCGGCCGTCGCCAAGCATGGCGATGGCTGGCGCTTAGAAGGCTGCGAACTTGTGGTCACCCTTGAGCCGTGCGCGATGTGTGCCGGGGCTATCCAGGGGGCCCGCGTGGCTTCCGTGGTCTTTGGTGCTTTCGAACCGAAGACGGGCGCGTGTGGCTCGCTTGTCGATGTCCTGCGTGCCCCCGGTGCCCTGCACGTGCCCGAAGTGCGCGCCGGAGTTTGCGAGGAAGAATGCGCCGGACTGCTCACCGGCTTCTTCGGCGAGCTGCGCTGACATTGCGTAGGATGGGGTCACCGCAAACAAAAAGGAGAAATAACATGGGCGATTTCGAAAACAAGAAGGACGACCTAGTAGGTAAGGCAAAGGAAGCTGCGGGAAACGCAACCGACAACGAGGATCTTGCTAACGAGGGCAAGGCAGACCAGGTTACTTCCCAGGCTAAGGACAAAGTCTCTGACGCTGTCGAGGGCGTAAAGGACAAGGCCAACGAGGTTATTGGCGGCCTGAAGGACAAGTAAATCCGGCGGGATTTTGTGCCGCGCGCTTCAACACGTAACCTAGACCACGGTGGCGTGTCCGAGCGGCCGAAGGTGTTCGCCTCGAAAGCGAATGTTGGGTAACCCCCAACCGCGGGTTCAAATCCCGCCGCCACCGCCATAGCGAAAGCCGTGGGGCAAGTAATTGCTCCACGGCTTTTCTTGTTTTAGCTGCCAGCGGCTGGCCGCTAGACTGGGCGAAGTTAATCAACGAGACAGAAGGTAACTCCTGTGGCAAAACTCTTGTACCGTCTTGGGCGCTGGTCCTTCCTCAACAGGTGGAAAGTGATCATCGCGTGGCTTGTGATCTTTGTGGCCGCTGTGGGCGCCACGATTGCCTTGATGAAGCCCATGACTTCGGAGTACTCCATCAAGGGCACGCCGGCGATTGACGCTACCCACCGCGCCGCCGAGCTCTTCCCGGAAAGCGGCAATTTGGCCAGCGCGCCTTCTGTGAACCTGGTCTTCCAGGCGCCGGAGGGACAGAAGCTTTCTGACCCGCAAAATAAGGAAGCGATGCAGCAGGTGGTCGATCAGATCACCAACGAGCTCGGCATCAAGGACCAGCAACGCTGGGGCAACCCGCTCGACGTATCGCCGGCTTTGCAGCAGCAGGTTATCGATCAATTCACCTCAATGGGCCTGCCGGAAGAGACCGCCCGCAAGGATGCGGATAACCTCGCGATGGTTAATGAGGACGAGACCATCGCCTACACCACCTTCAACTTCGATGCGGAAAGCTCCTACACCGTTGAGCAAGAAGACAAGGACGTCGTCACCGCGGCGATGGAGCTGGGCCGCGAGAAGGGGCTAACGGTCGAGGCTGGCGGCGCGGGCTTTGGCGATGAGATTAAGGTCAACTCCACCTCGGAGATCATCGGCCTGGGCGTGGCCTTCCTCGTCCTTATCTTTACCTTCGGCTCCTTGGTTTCGGCGGGCATGCCGCTGATCTCGGCCGTCGTGGGCGTGGGCCTGGGCGCGCTCGGCGTCATGATTGCCACGCACTGGATTGAGCTCAATAACTTGACCCCGGTCCTGGCCATCATGATTGGCCTGGCCGTGGGCATCGACTATGCGCTGTTCATCATGTCGCGCTACCGCCAGGAGCGCTCGCGGATGGATGGGCCCGAAGCCGCCGGCATGGCGGTGGGCACGGCAGGTTCCTCCGTGGTCTTCGCCGGCGCCACGGTCTTCGTGGCGCTCTTCGCCCTCATCGTGGCCAAGATTGGCTTCCTCACCGCCATGGGCTTGGCTGCCGCGGGCACCGTGTTCATGGCGGTGCTCGTCGCGCTGACCCTGGTGCCGGCGCTGCTTGGCCTGGCCGGCGATAAAGCCTTTGCCGGTCGAATCCCCGGCATCGCCGGCAACCCGAATAGGAAGGGCAAGCGCCGTAAGGGCGCCACCATGGGCAACCGCTGGGTGCGTGCGGTGCAGAAGGCCCCGGGCCTGGTCATGGCCGTGGTCGTGTTGGGTCTTGGCGCGTTGAGCGCCCCGGTGTTGGACATGGAGCTCGCGCTGCCGGCGGATACCAGCTCGAATCCGGATACCACCCAGCGCAAGTCCGCGGACCTGCTGGCCGAAGGCTTCGGCGCAGGCGTCAATGGTCCATTCCTGGTCATCGTCAACGGTGAGGAAGCCAACCCAGACGCGCCGGCTCTCCAGCCGCTGATTCAGGGTCAAGAAGGCGAAGACCAACAAAAGAAGGCAACTTTCGCCTCCTTCATGTACGCGACCCAGCAGCTTAACCAGGTAGGCGGCGTGAAGCACGCACAGATCGTTGGCCTCAACTCTGATCAGACCGCGGCACAGATCATGGTCGCACCGACCACAGGCCCGACGGATCCCACGACCGTCGGCACGGCGTCGGCTCTGCGTGCAGAGAACGAGCGCTTGGGCGAGGTCACCGGCGCGGAAATCGGCATGACTGGCCTGACCGCCGTGCAGCTAGATATCACCGAGCGCTTGGAGGCCGCCATGCTGCCTTACCTCGCCATCGTGGTGGGCTTGGCCATCCTGTTGCTCTTCTTAGTCTTCCGCTCGGTCTTGGTCCCCGTGGTGGCTGGCTTGGGCTTCCTGCTCTCAGTGGGCGCGGCCTTCGGCCTTACGGTTCTGGTGTGGCAGGACGGCCTCTTCGGCCTGGTTCCGGCGCCTGGTCCGCTGATTTCCTTCATGCCTATCTTCCTGATCGGCGTGACTTTCGGCTTGGCCATGGATTATCAGGTCTTCCTGGTTACCCGCATGCGCGAGCACATCGCGCGTTATCCACGCGGCAATGGCACCAAGTACAACGCCGTGGATGAGGCCACCATCGCGGGCTTTACCGAAGGCGCGCGTGTGGTCACGGCCGCAGCCATCATTATGATTTCGGTCTTCGTGGCGTTTATTAACCAGCCGCTGCCGTTTATCCAGATCTTCGGTTTCGCCCTTGCCGCAGGCGTGCTTTTCGACGCCTTCCTTGTGCGCATGTCCCTCGTCCCCGCCACGATGTTCCTATTGGGCCGCGCGACCTGGTGGCTGCCAAAGTGGATGGATAAGGTCATGCCTTCCCTCGACATCGAAGGCACAGCTCTGGAAGAAGAGTGGGAGCGTGAGCATGGCGGCGCATCTGCGGATACGACGCAACACGTAAACTAGCCTCTATGATCGAGCAACAGCCGCCTTTTCCTGCACCCAAGCTAGAGACTGACCTGAGCTTCGACGTGCGCACGCGCCTCGACCAGGCTGGTCCTGGCAAGCATGGTCGCAGCGGCACCATTCATACACCGCACGGGGATATTCAGACCCCAGCCTTTATCCCCGTGGCCACCAAGGCCACGGTTAAGACCCTGACCCCGGAGCAGATCCGCCAGACGGGCGCGCAGGCTATCTTGTCCAACGCTTATCACCTTTATCTGCAGCCGGGCCACGACATCGTGGATGAGGCTGGCGGCGTCGCGACCTTTGAAAACTGGCATGGCCCCACCTACACGGACTCCGGCGGATTCCAGGTGATGTCGCTTGGCGTGGGATTCAAGAAGGTCCTGGCCATGGACACGGCCAACCTGACCGAAAAGGACATCCGCGCGGCCAAGAAGGAGCGTATGGCGCAGGTCGACGAGGATGGCGTGGACTTTAAGTCTGTTATCGATGGCTCGAAGCACCGCTTTACCCCGGAGGTCTCCATGCAGATTCAGCATGGTTTGGGTGCTGACATCATGTTCGCCTTTGATGAGCTGACCACCCTCATCGATAGCCGTGCCTATCAGGAGGAATCCGTCGCGCGAACGCACCGCTGGGCGCAGCGCTGCCTCGACGAGCACCACCGCCTGACCGAGGAGCGTGGCCCGCAGAAGCCGCGCCAGTCCCTATGGGGCGTCGTCCAGGGCGCGCAGTACGAGGACCTGCGCCGCCAAGCCACCCGCGGTCTGGTGGAGCTTTCCCAGGCTGCCGAGGCGGACGGCAAGCGCGGTTTCGGCGGCTTTGGTATCGGCGGCGCGCTGGAGAAGGAGAACCTGGGCACCATCGTGGGCTGGGTCTGCGACGAGCTTCCTGAGGATAAACCGCGTCACCTGCTGGGCATTTCCGAGCCCGATGATTTGTTTACCGCGATCGAGGCTGGTGCCGACACCTTCGACTGCGTTGCGCCGACCCGCCTGGGCCGCCGCGGCGGCGTGTACACGCTCGATGGCCGCTTGAACCTCAAGGGTGCGCGCTTCAAGCGCGACTTCACGGGCATCGACGAGGAGTTCGGCGGCTACGTCTCGGAGAACTATTCCCGCGCGTACATCCACCACCTGCTCAAGGCCAACGAATTCCTGGCCGGCACGCTGTGCACCATGCACAACCTTACCTTCATGATCCGCTTGGTGGACAACATCCGCGCCTCCATCGACGGCGGCTACTACGAGGCCTACCGCGACGAGTTCATGGGCCGCTACTACGCCGGCAAGTAAGCTACCTCCCTGCGCTCGCCGCCTCTTTTCCGCAAATACCCAGGGCTGGAACTGCAGACCTCCTGTTCGGCTTTTCTCGCGCTTGCCGACGCCGCCCTTTTCACCAGGAAGCTGCAGTTCCAGCCCTGGGTTTCTAGGTCTGGGTATTTGCGGGTTAGCTGCTGGGAACGTAGTCTTCGCGGGATTTAATCCACTTGATGACGACGGTGGTTAGCGGCAGCATGACCACCTCGATGAGGGTTTTCCACACGAAGCCGACCACTACGTAATTGAGAAAGCCGCTGAATGTGGAAATGCCGATGACTGGTGCGGCGATGATGCAGAACAACACAGTATCGCCGAGCTCGCCCACGACGGTTGAGGCCACCAAACGGCCGATGAGCCCGCGTTCACCGGACTTTGCCTTCATGCGGGTCAGCGTGAAGGAATTGAGCAGCTGGCCCACCAAGTAGCCTGCCAAGGAAGCGGCGAGGATCTGCGGCACAAGGCCCAAGGTAGCGGCGAAGGCCTCTTGGCCTTCATAGAAATCCGCCGCTGGCAGCCAAATCGCGATATAGAAGCACACCGCGGCCAGAATCGCCATGACGAATCCGATGTAGACCGCCCGCCGCGTGGACTTGAAGCCATAGCATTCGGACAGGACGTCGCCTGCGATATAAGCCAGCGGGAATAAGAAGAAGGCGCCGTCGGTGATGAGCGGACCGAGCTGGACGCCCTTTGTGGCATTGATGTTGGAAATGAGGAACGTAACGACGAACACCGTAACCAGCCACGGGTACAGCGTGGACTGTACCGGGATGAATCGGATGCTCTCGCCACTGGAAGTGGTTGCGGTTGCCGATTTTTCTGTCATGGGCAGTTATCTTGCCATGCCGTCTTATGGCGTTGTCTTATGGCGCTGTCTTATGGCCTGAGAAAACAGAAATGCTCACACATCTTAGGGGAGACTGGGGAATGATCCTCAAGGTAGATCCAGCGAGATATGTGCAGCTGAATCCGGCATTATCGATGTGGCGCTGGCGTAGTGGAGGGTAAATCCCAAGGAAGAGGCGAAATGAGGCCTTAAGTATGGCATTCTTTTGCTTGCAACACTTGTGCCTATTTTGTTCCCTTTGGTTTCCCTGGCCGCTCTCTTGGCTGGGGGAGCGCTATTTGAGAAAAGGTCATTAGTTATGACATTTGGTTCGCTTGGCTCATCGCCCCAGTTTGGTGGTCCGCGCCCCGGAGCGGGTAGCGGCCCCAACAACGGCCCTAACAATGCAGCCGGCCCGAGGTTCGGATTCCCAAGTTCCCCTAGCTTCGGTTCGCCGAATCAACCAGGAGGAAGCGCGCCGTCGTTTGGCGCAGCTGGCCCCGCACAAGGTGGCGGCCAGGGTTTTGGCGCACCAGGCGGGCAGCCCAGCGCGCCGCGCAGCTCGCGCCCTGCCACCCCAGCCGCACCCACCAAGGGGCCGTGGCCTTTGCTCATCGCCGCTGGTGTGGCCGCTATTTTCTCCTTAATCGCGGTAATCGCCGCGCCATTGGCCTCCACTGCAACCCAAGGCCTTTTCTTTGGCTTGGCCATCGCGGGATGGGTGCTTGCCGGCATCGTCGCCTTTGTGCTCCTTGGCCTATACACCCTGCAAAATACTCGGCGCCAAGCGGAAAGCTTCTACATTGAGGATACGCGCCAGACGCTGGTCTACCGCCTCGTCATGATCGGCGGCTTCTTGCTTGTGATCGCTTCCGCAGTGGAGATCGCCTTCTACGTAGGAAAGGTGATGGGCGCCTAATGCGAAAACTAAATCGTCTCCTCGCTCTCAGCAGCACTGCACTGTTGTGCGGTTTCGCAGGTTCCTTGGGAGCTTCCGCGCAAGATGCGCCAGCGCCTGAGCAAGCACCAGCGCCCGAGGCGGCCCCGCCGGCAGAACAAGCCCCACCAGAACAAGCTCCACAGGATAAAGCACCGCAGGCCTCCGAGAGCAGCCTCTCTGAGGCCTCGCAGAAAAACCTAGCGGACTTTAGTTCGTGTATCGCGGATAAGAAATCCGCGGACCTGTTGTTCGTGCTCGACCAGTCGCAGTCCCTCATCGGTTACGAAGGCGAACCAGCCACCGATGGCTCCCACTTCCGTGTTGATGCCACCAAGGACATCGTCAATCAGCTGGCCAGCCTAGGCAAGGACGCCGGCGCGGATATCAATGTCAAGCTTGCCGGATTCGGTTCAGGCTATTACTCCGAGGCCGGCGAGTACGGCGGCTGGACCAATGTTTCCGGAAACGCCGGCGCCTTGGACAAGGAGATTGACGCTTTCCGCAACAAGGAGCGCACCTCCGATCTAGAAACCGACTACGGTTTGGCCTACTCGGGCGCGCTCAAGGAATTCGGCGATCATGATGGCAGCGATTGCCGCGCCATTGTCTTTTTCACCGACGGCGCCTACGTGGGCGTTGAGACCGGCAAGGACAACGCAGCAGCCCGCAACATTTTGTGCACCCCGGATTCCACGGTGTCCGCATTCCGCCAGTCCAATATCCGCCTCTTCAACGTCGGTCTCGTACCGGCGCGCGATGCGAAGGAGCAGACGGAGCTTCTCACCGACCTGGCTGAAGGCGAGGGCTGTGGCCAAGGCGAACCCAACGGCGCCTTCTTCAACGGCGGTGAGGATCCCGCCGCACTGTTTGCAGCTTTCCGTAACCTCATTCCTACCTCCGGTGGCTTGAGCAAGGAAGGCACTTTCACCGAGCAATTCGATTTCTTCCTGGATAATTCGGTCGACCCAGTCCGCCTGTCCGCGGTTCCGAAGACCAGCGTAGAAGAAGGCAAGATCATTCCGACCCTCACCGGTCCTGATGGGCAAACGGTAGAGCTGAAGCCGGATACCAAGAAGGTCGCCGGCGCTGACGTGGAGATCACCACCAATGACCGCCTTCCGGGCATGGTCGACGTCGCAATGAAGAAGGGCGGCGAAGGCTGGGCCGGCAAGTGGACCTTTGGCTACAAGCTGGAGGGCGGCGCCGAGGGCGAGTACCAGGCATCCATGGTGATGATTCCGGGTCTGAACCTCAACCTGCAGCGCGAAAACGGTGAGAAGCTAAGCGGCGGCATCAACTCCGACCAAGTTATTAAGGCACAGCTTGTCGACGGCGGCGGTGAGCCGCGCAAGCTCGAAGGCCAAGGCACGCTGCGCGCGGAGTTCGTCCCCGAAGAGGGCGAGCCAGTAACGCTTCTCGAAAACGCCCCGATCGTGGACGGCAACGCGGTGGATATCCCGTTGGACAAGGTCGAAAACGTTGCCGCGGGCAAGCTGGTGACCAGCGTGGACATCACCACGAAGGGCGTCGATAATCAGCCGGGCTCCAAGCTCAACCCCATCAAGAGTGAAACCCCGCTGACGATTACCCCGGTCAACATGCCCTCCGTCGGCTCGGCACAGGTGGTGTCGATGACGGAAAAGGAAGTCACCGTTGATGTTCCGGTAACTGGTCCGGGCAAGGTGTGGCTGGCGGAGCAAAGCTTCGGCGCTGACGAGGCCACGCTGCCGAAGGGCGTGGATGCGCTCAAGGTTACGTCCAAGCACGATTCCGCGGATAACGCGCTCGAGCTTGGTGAGGGCGAAGAGGCGACGCTGCCGATCACCCTTTCTGCAGAGAACATGGAAGACGGCGCTTTGGCGCTCAAGCCAACGCTGAGCTTGCAGTCTGCGGAAGATAATCAGGAAGCGCAGCTGCCGCTGCAGCTGAAGGGCTCGATGACCACGCCTTTGAGCAAGAGTGCCTTCGGCCTGGCATTCGTGCTGGCGGTCCTTTTGGGCCTTTTGATTCCGCTGGCGGTTCTTTACTTCATGAAGTGGTTCTCCGGCCGCATCCCTGAGTCCCCGCGCATGTTCGCGAAGACGATTCCGGTCAAGAAGGAAGGCACGAGCCTCATCCGCACGGATACCGGCAAGCCGTTTGCGGTTTCCAAGGAGGAGTTCCAGGGCGCAGTGCCTGTCGACGCCGCGCCGCGCCGGGCAAACCTGGGCCTGTACGAGGCGAAGGCAAAGATGGGCCTTAGCCCATTTACCGCGGCCCATGTGGAAGTTGAAAAGGACGGCTCCATCTCCGGAAAGGGCAAGCAGTCTGGCGGCCGCGCCATCTTGCCGCTGGCAGTTCAGAACAACTGGTTCTTCGTGGGCAACGCTAATGACAAGGATCGCGGCGAAATCGTCTTGACGGTCGACACGATGGCACATGCCGAAAAGTACGACGAGCTTTCCGAGGAGATCAACCGCTCCGCACCGGTGCTCTTCGAGCAGGTGCAGTTCCCAGCGCCGAAGGAGCCTAAGGCTCCGAAGGGCCCGAAGGGAGAGCAAGGCGCACAAGGCGCACAGGCGCCGCAGAACGCGCCGGGTGCTAACGCTCCAGTGCAGCAGTTCCCGGGGCAGCCGGGCCAGGTGCAGCAGCCGGGCCAGCCAGGTCAGCAGCGTGGCTTCGGTCAGCCAGGTGGCCAAGGTGGCTTCGGTCAGCCAGGCCAACAGGGAGGCTTTGGCCAACCGGGTAACCAGGGCGGCCAGCCAGGTGGTTTTGGTCAACCAGGTGGCCAGGGCGGCTTCGGCCAGCCGGGCAACGGGCCGCGCGGCAACAACGGTGGATGGCCGCAGGGGCCTTCCTTCGGAAACAACTAGCCCGAACCATAACGCAAGCAGAACGCACAAGTTGAACACTTAAAGAGACATCCCGAAAGGTTTTAAGAGCAGATGAAGAAGTTCCTCGTAGTTGGCTGCGGTGGCTCCGGCGCCAAGACCTTGGCTTTTATCATGGACCAGCTCAAGGCGGAGCTGCGCACCATCGATCCAGACATCACCGAGCTGCCCAAGGCGTGGCAGTTTGTGAACATCGATGTTCCCCTCGAAGAGGAGGCCGGCCCGCAGAAGCTGCCGAACGTTACCCAAAGCGGCGGTCAGTATGTGGGTATCGGCTCACGCCAGCATTACAACCAGTTCGATGCTGGTATCTCTGAAACGTTGGGCCGCTCCGGCAAGCTTGGTGAGATCGCCACGTGGGCTTCGCGTACGCCGCAATCGAATGACACAAAGCTTGCCGACGGCGCCGGCCAGTACCGCGCCATCGGCCGCATCCTGACCCTGCGCCACCTGAAGGACATCCGCAACGCATTGAACGCGGCGGTGTCTGAGATGTTTACCCAGGAAGCTATCCAGGAGCTCAACGAGCTCAATTACAAGCAGTCGAAGAAGCGCACAGATACTGGTTCCTCCGCGCCGGTTGTGCTGGTTGTTTCCTCCATGGCAGGCGGCGCAGGCGCTTCGATGTTCCTGGATGTCTGCCGCGTTCTGACCACCATCAAGAATCTCGATCCGACCAGCACGCTGGTCTTCATGTACACCCCGGAGATCTTCTCCGACAATAAGGCAGAGGACATGGCCGGCGCATGGCCCAACTCCTTGGCCATGTTCGGCGAGGTCGTTGCATCCCAGATGGGTAACTCCACCGCGCATGACCGCGCCATCTTCGAGGCCTTTGATATGGGCACCCCGCCAGAGGGGCCGACTTTCGGCCGAATCTTTCCCATCGGTTCCAAGATGGGCACCACCGGCTCCCGCTTTGGCGATGGCTCCGCGATGTCGATCTACCGCGGCCTGGGCCGCGCGCTGGCCGGCTTGATGGCCTCGACTCGTGCGTCTGACAACCTGGTCTCTTATGCGTTGACCAACACCCCATCCGGTGACGGCGGCCGCCGTTTCTTCGGTTGGGACCGTGATCAGTCCCAGGGCGGTACCCCGTGGGCCCGCCTGCCGTGGGGTTCGCTGGGTTATGCGCAGATTTCCATGGGCCGCGATCGCTTCGCTGAGTATTCCGCACAGCGCCTGGCCCGTAGTTCTTTCGATCGCTTGCTCAACGGCCACCTTGACAAGGCCAACCCAGAGGCCGGCGAGATGCAGATTGCAAAGCGCCTTGATGAGCGCCTGCCGGGCCGCTTCCAAGACATGATGTTGGATCCGAACTGGGCGATGGGCGGACCTATCGATCCGAACTCCGCGTATAACTGGCTGAACACCGTATTCGGCGGCATGGGCCAGCCAGCTGCCGAAAACGCAGCGCGCAGCCTGCGTAGTTTCATCCCGGTGGGGGAAGGGCGCAACGTTAACGAGTGGCGCGCAGAGCTCATGCAGAACCTGAGCGATCCACAGAACCAGCAGTACATCGCGGGAATGCTCCAACAGGCAGCGTATGACACCACCTATCGCTTCGCTAACTTCTTCTCAGACAAGGTCTTGAGCACGGTCGAGGGCGAGTTGGCGGCAGTGGGCCTGCCTTATGTTCGCGAGATGCTCGATCGCGTCAAGGACGTCTTGGCCAGCGGCGACCGCCTGCAGCCGCAGCTTAACGAGTTCTCTAATTCCTTCCAGAACTTCGCCGTGCTTGCGCTTCCGCAAGGCGCGGAGCCGATCCTTAGCCCGCTGACCGGCAAGGGCCAGATGACGGATCCAACGCCGACTGTCAACGCGCTACTGGGCCTTTATCACCAGCAGTTCTACCACTACTTCCTGTTGGCTGCGGCGCATATTCTGCAGGACGTTCTGCAGGATTACGTCGACGAGAACCTCTTCCATCTGCAGCGTGAGCTTGGCGACGCCCATGAGGTGCTCGAGAAGGCGGCACAGTCACGCCCGGAGACCAACAAGCTGGCAGACGTTCGCACCAACGAGGTCAACGCCTGGCCGGAGGAAGTAGACGAGGTCGTTGAGTCTCGCTTCAAGGGCGCGGAAAACGAAATCATGTTGACCGACGTCAACGCGTTTATCACCGACTACCAAACCCAGATGTTGCGCACCATTCAGGGCCAGCAGTCCACTGCCGATGTACAACATTACGATCAGGCTTACCCATTCGCGGTGCGTGCGGTCATTCGCGGCGAGTGGGATTCGCTAGATGCCAACAAGGCACCGCGGGATACGCTGGCGCCGCAGAAGCGCACCAACGATGAATACAGCAACCGTGCAGGTTGGGTATCCAAGCACCTATCGCAGCATCCGCAGACCGGGGAGCGTCGCGAGTCCCAGCGCGCACAGTACCGTTCGCGCATCCGCCCGGCAGATCTGCTGGAGCGCTCCCGTGCGTGGATTAACCGCCGCGACTATGAGTTCTACAAGTTCAACTCCGTGGATCTGCGCAGCTACCTGACGCTGACCCCGGATATCAACGAGGTGGAGCACTCCCAGCGCATTGACCGCTTCGTCAACGCCTTCCAGTTGGCGCTGAGCTACGCCCGCCCGTTGGCTGCCGTGTCCAGCGACATGGTCCAGCGCATCCACGGCAAGGACGTGCAGTACACCTACTCCTTCTCTGATATTCCTTTCGAGGCTTTGGGCAGCGAAGAAACCGGCATCGTTCCACGCCTGGGCGAGCTGCTTTCTACGCCTTCTATTGACGAGCCATCGCAGGTGGCGTTGCGTAACTCGCTGAACATGTCCGAGCAGGTACAGCACATCGAGATCTTCGGTTCCTACCCGAACTACTCGCCGATCGTATTTTCTTCCATGTTCGGCTACATCGCCGAGGACATCGATAAGCAAGAAAACTTCGATGGTTCCTACTGGTCGGAGCGTCGTACCCGTCCGCTCGCGGCGGCACTGCCGCTGACTGAGACCGAGCGTCAGGCCATGGTTGCAGGTTGGATCATCGGCCGCATTACCGGCCGTATCCACATCTCCAACCCGGATTCCGATAACGCCGCGGCACATATCTACGACGACACCGCCAATGGCGTAGGCGATTGGGTACCTTTCCCGAACCCGATGCTGATTTCCCCGCGCCGCATGGTTAAGAAGTCCGACTGGATGTCTTCCGTGCTTGAGTCCATCTTCATCGCGTACGCGAAGGTACAAAAGAATGGCGCATACGGCTTTGCCTCTTCCTTGTACCCGTACCAGTTGCTGCGCGGGCTTTACGACGACGGCCAGGACTTTGCGCACTCTGGTGCTTCGACGCACCCACTGGTCCACCGTCTGGCGGCCTTCCTGCGTGATGGCACCGTGCCGGGCCGCGGCGTCGTCGGCTCCAGCATCCAGGATCGTTATGAATCCTTCGTTGCGGAGCTCGATAAGTTCGTCCGCGGCGCCGATCACTTCATTCCGGGTGGAATGAATTCTCTGCCGGGTCAAGGCATGGATGACAAGCCATTTGCAAACATTCGCCGCCGCGACGTCGCCTCCGCTACGCCGTACTACCGCGACCTGGCGCCGGACGTCGTCGTCATGGCACAGCGCATCCGTGATCTGCTGGGCCAGGCAAAGACCGCCGCGGAAACGCCCGTTACTTTTGAGGCTCCCACGAGCCGGGATTCTTCCAACCAGACCCCGCGCTTTGAGCCTGAATTCAACCTCACCGACTTGGATGACACCTTCTAATGACTAACGTACTGTTCTTTGGACACGGCGCCACGGCCGATGAGATTCGTTCCCGCCTTTTCGACCTGCGAGCTGTTGGCTTGCTGCAGAACTTCATGTGGGTGGACTACACCCAACCGACGTCGGCAGCCGCAGTGCGCTTCTTCGACGCCGAGGGAAACCCACGTATTGCCACTCTCGACGAGTCTCTGCGCAACCACGAAGGCGATATGCTCCTCGTGGTCATCGATACGCTGGATGAAAGTGATTCCTTGCAGCCAGACGCTTTGTCGCGGTGGGCGGCGGCCGTGGATTCGCGCATCGTCCAGGCCTCGAACCAGCGCGTTCGCCTGTTGCTGACCACCTTGCCTTTGCAGCCGGCACACATTGAGCCGCTGCAGGTGTGGGAGAACCTGGTGCTTTCCCCAGAAGAGGGCGGCACTCCTTCCGCTTCGCATATTCGCCCCATCATGCGCAGCGAAGATGGCTTTGCCTTGGCACAGTTCGCAGCTCCTGCCGTGGCATCCATCTTCGGCCTGTGGCGCGGAATGCAGGAGGCAGCTGTATTCGAGGCCGAATCGGGCCGGCTGATGGAAACCGGCAACTGGGAAAACTTCCGTCTCGTGCGTGCTTTCCACCGCACTATCGATGCCAGCGAGGTCGAAAATGAGGTCAAGGACCGAGTATTCAATCCGAATAATCGCCTGCCGCGTACCCGCGTGAATAACACCAGCTACACCGAGCACGCTACCGATCCGAACGCGCTTACGCAGCACTACGCGGATACTCTCTTTCACGCTTTTGGTGGCAGCCTGATTTCCCAGGAAATCCCGCTGGAGACCCCGAAGACGCAGAAGATCGGCGCGTGGGCTGCGCTGCGCGATAACCTGCGCCTGTACTGGGCCACCGTCATCGGCAAGCCGCAGGATTGGGTCAACGACCGGCGCGGTGCCGTAAACAGCGCAACCGCCTCGTTCCTGCAGAATCTTCTCTATGGCCGCAATTCCAACATGGAGGTGGTTTTGGATGGCCATTCCGGCAAGGGCGAGAATGCTGTATCCATCGCACAGATGCAGCAGAAGAATAACCGGACGCTGAATGAAGCCCAGAAGGTCCAATTCGACGTTGGTGATACCCCGCAGCTGGCTGGCATGTGGGAGGCCTATCATGACTTTGCGCTGGGCTTAGTTGATGGCCAGTGGAAGGAAAACGCCAACTTCGCCCCGCCGAAGGGCAATAACCAGGACGTACTCATTGTCCAGCACGGCAAGCAGTCCGTGCCCGATGTCAGCCAATCCTTCCGTGGTTTCCACCCACTGATGAACCGCACGGTGGGCTATGAAAACGAGGCGCAGGCAACGATTGCACCTTTCGATCCACTCGCTGCGGAGAAGTTCGCGGCTGACCTGGAGTGGACTAGCCAGAGCACACAAAACACTGAGATCAACCGTAAAAAGCAGCAATTCGCGGCATGGCGTAACCAGCACCAGGAAACCTTCGCATGGAAGGTCGGCTCTGGTTTGGCCGCAAGCCTGCACTCCGCGCGCCAGCGCGAGGCGCACTTCGAGGACGTCGCCCGCCAGCTCAGCGAGGAAGCCAAGGGCTTTGCCGAGCGTGACTTCAACGCTGAAAACCGCAAGCTGACCACCAAGCTGCGCGCCATGTGGGGCGTGCTAGGCGCGATTTTGCTCGTGCTCATTTACCTGTGCATCTCGCATTACAACAGCGACTTGCGGATCTGGGATTCCATGCCCACCCTGGACTGGAAGTGGACCACCTTCGGCGTCATTGTTTCCATCGCCTTGTTCCTGGTTTGTTCCTGGCTTGCCTTCACCAAGGCGCAGCGCGAAATCTACGATTACGTGCAAAGGCAAAAGCTCAATCGCCAGAACCAGGAGATTGCCGCGCGCAACATCGTGCTCGCAGCGGGAGACATCGACCGCAACATCAATGCATACGGTCAGTTCCTGAGCTGGTCTTCAGTTCTGGGTCGCGCAATCTATGCGCCATTCGGCTTGAAGTCCACCACCAGCGACCACCTGCGCACCCCGGAATCCGGCTTGCCGGATAACGCGCGTATCGGCAAGGCAAAGGTCACCGACGATGAAACCAGCCGCATGGCCGAGGGAATTCGTTCCCACGTTTTCTCTGAGGCCTGGGCTCATAAGTCTTTGCGTGGGCTCGTGGATTACATGAATTCTGTCTTCGAGCGTCACCAGGTGGGCAACGGTTCTATCCAGCCGAGCGCCATGTGGGGCATGCGCGGCCAGTATTCGAAGTCGCCGCTGGACATGATCGCTCGCAACCTGGATCACCCAGCGATGGCGGATCGAGATTTGAAGCCGCAGGTCTGGCACAGTGCGATTACCAATCCACAAATGACGGGCAGCATGCAGCAGTTCCTGTCCAAGGTGACCTTCTTGGACGATAATCGCAGGCAGGAGCAATCCACCCAGCAGTTCATGGCGGGTATGAGCGAAGAAAAGGGCGCTATGCAGGCCTTCAGCAATGAATCGCTGACCACGTTGGGCGCTTCCGATGGATACACCGAGATCGATCCTTCCCGCACTCGCATCATCGAGGTCGATAGCAATACCGCGCTAACCAGCCAGCTTTCGCGTTCTTTGACCGTGGTGCAGTTCGGCCGCATCACCGATTTCAAATACTTGCTGCCAAAGGAAGCGCAGCCGGAGACGGAAGCTGCTTTACCTTCCTTCGCAGATGCGCTCAGTGGACTGGACGAAACCGACCACATGGACTCTTTCAACAATGCTTCGCAGGTGCAGCCGGGCCGCCACAGCGCCGGCGAGGGTTCCACCGGCTTTAGCTTTGGCCGCCACAGCCAGACGCCGTCGCTCGATGACTTGGACGAGACGTTCTAGGAGCAATCACCAAGATGACGCAATCACCCAAGATTACGGATATTCCGCTTTCGCAATTACTCCCGCTGCACGATTTGGAGCAGGTCTCGGCCGAGGACGTGCGTCGGCACATTGCACCGCAGTACGGCGAGTTTGCAGAACAAATCGCGGCGGTATTCAACGGCAGCGCCGTTGCGCATCCGGAACTTAACGCGGCCAATCTCAACCCGCAGCCGCCTGCTCCGGAGCCCCAAACGGGCGCCACCCTATCCTCCTTTGGAACTTCGGAGATCAAAGACATGAGTCCCAAAAAAGAAGACCCACAGTCGCCACAGCCTGGTAACAAGGACATCGACTGGGCAGCGGAGCTTGCCAAGCTCAAGGCCAAGGAGAACGTACGTACCCAGGTCAACGAGGACGATTACACCAACCTGCCGGCAGATGCATTCAGCGCGCCTTATAAGGGCAAGCAGCCAGAGGGTTGGGTAGTGCCTGAGATGCACGCTGTGGTTGAGGTCCCGGAAACCACCGATGCAGCGGCAGAAGCAGAAGAAGATCCTTATGGCTACGAGCAGCCGACAGAGGATAATTCGGACGTTCGCCACCCGGTACGCATTTGGTGGGAGCCGGTTTCTGCGCAGCCGGGAGAACTGGTTTTCTACCGCGTCGTCGCCGATGACCGAGAGATGATTGCCTCGCCGGAAGCAGGCGAGACATTGATGATCACTCGCGGCACCGCTTACCGCGACATGGATCCGGGTACGGCCGGTCTGCGCCACTATGCGGTGTGGGCTTATAAGGGAGCCGATCTGGGAGAAGCGATTAGCAGCCAGCCGCTGTTTATGGGCGAGACGGCAGTGGTCTTTCCGCCGGTCAACGTCAAGGTGACCACCATCAAGGGCGCAATCCAGGTCTCTTGGGACTTGCTGGAGGGCCATGAGGCCGCCGTCGTTTATGCATGCAAGGACACCGAGCGCGACCTGCTTTCCCCGCGGTTTGAGCAGGACATCGAAAGCAGTGGGCGTAAGGCCACCATCCGTGTGCAGGAGGCGGGCCAGACCATGGTTGTCTCCTTGCAAGGCCAGGCGCAGTTCCGAGATGGCAGGTTGACCAGCTCGAATGAGACGGTAGTGCAGCATTCGGTGAAGTTAGCCAGTGAGCTAGAGAAGATGTCGCTTACGCGCTGTGAGCGGGAGAATGCTGGTGGTCACGACAACATCGAGATTGAGTGGAACTCGCCGAAGACGGGCGAAGTCAAGATTTATCTGACCCCGCACGCCCCACGTCCGGAGTTGCGCACCAAGGCCATCGATAAGTCTTATGTGGAAAACGCGTTTGCCGACGCCGTGACTGAAACGCGAGGCGCAACCCCACCGGATTCCGTGCAGAACACCACGATGCCGTGGCCTTCTGATTGGTACGAGGTTTATGTCACCCCGGTCAACTTCAACGAGGCCGACGCATGGGTCGGTGAGTCGCGCGTTCTGCAGCGTGTGCTGCCCATCGGGGAGGATGAAGTGCGGCTTATCGAGCGCGTGGATAGCCAGTTGATTTCCTTCACCTGGCCGCGCGGCGCCACGATGGTGGAGTGCACGACCAACAGCGGCACTACCACGGTGCGCGAGGAGGAATACGAGTTGCAGGGCGGCATTCGCCTGAAACTCGAGCGCCACAGTGACGTCGTGCGCCTGCGCCCGTTTGCCATGTTTGCGGGTAAAAGAACTGAGGCCCGCGAACAGGTCATTGAATACCCCGGCCTGCGCACGGTGACTTATGACTTCCACTATGACTTCAGCACCCGGCAGCTTGGCGTGTACCTGTCCAGCCTGGACATGGGCGATAGGCGCCCATTTTCTTGCCAGGTGATTTATAACCCGGTGCGCCTGCCGCTGTTTGCTGAGGATGGTGTGCCGTTGAAGCTGTCTGGCATGAACACGGACCGCTACACCAGCCAGGGCCTGCACCAGGGCACTTTTGAGCAGCCTGATTTCATCGTGGACTTAGACCAGCGAACCCGGAACGGCGGCTATGTTCGCCTGTTTGCGGTCGAAGACTTTGCTACGGGTGATTTTTCCGCGCAATCTTTCAACCCTGACTTCAGCCACGACTTCAGCTTGGGCCAGCAGGGCAGCTTCGATTCTGATTCGGCGTCGCAGTTCAATGCCACTGATAGGACGGTCGTGGTAGAAAGCGGCGTCGCCCAGCGCTTGCGCTTTGACCCATTGCCTTCCCCGCAGGATGGCGCGCAGAACTTCCAGCAAGGAGGGCAGTACTAATGGCGGGTGCTTTTAGCTTTGCATCCTTCTCGCGCGGCAACGGTCGGGCAGGTGGCTGGGGAGTGGGCGCAGTAAGCGGGGATATTTCCCAGGAGCAGCTGCAGGAGCTGGTTAGTTTTGTCCCAACGAGCTTGAACAGCGGTACGCCTATTCCGGACTTTCCTTCGGCTCAAGAGCGCGCGGAGCTGGTGCGCCGCACTGCGGTATTCACGCTGACCGAGGAGGGCGAGCAATGGGTCACCATGGTCTCCGTTCCCGCCGGCATCGACGCCACGGGCCGCGGCGGCAACGTCTTTACCTATACCGCGGTTTCAGACGGGGGAGTGCCGCCCGCACCGGCGGACGTGCTGTATTCGCCGGATGTGCCGACGCCTTTTTCCATCTTTGAAGTGGACAAGGTGGAGATCCCGGAAAAGATTTCGTGTAAAGGTCCGCTTGCGAGCGATGCGCTTATCGACGACTTCTTGGCCGGCGGATTCCGCAGCCCTGCCGCGTTGCCAGCGCCCTTCAAGTCCGTAGTGCCGCATAGCGACGCCGCCTATAACGCGCGCTTGGTAGAAGCGATGGCGAAGGTGCTTTCTTCGAAGAAGAAAACTCTCGTCATCTTGGTGGCTCCCGAAAACCAAGCGGCCTTTTGGGTTGCTGCCGCAGCCCGCGAGGTAGGCGAGCTGGGATTCGGATTCTCTACCTTTGAAAAGCCAGCCGCCATAGCTGAGCTTCCACTGGGAACTTCGACCATGGTGGTGGTTCCTGAGTCCGAAAAGTTGCGTCTTTCCGAGCTGACCAAGGCCCGCGCTATTCCTGGCAATCCGGTGATCTTCGAACTGGGCGAGCCACTGCCGGACTTGAGCGCCTACGAGGGCGCTGGGGAAATAGCGTCGGCGCCGACCCCAGCACCGGTAGCAGTAGAGCCAGAGGCGAACTCGCCTTTTGTTGACGAACCCGCACAATCTGTGGCCGAGCCATGGGCTGAGTCGCCGGCCGCAGCTGCCGCAGACTTGTCGGCTGCGTCGCAGGTAAACCCTTTCAGCGAAAGTGCGCAATCTGCGCCACGGGGCGAGGAAAACGGGGCATCGCCAGGCATCGCGCAAACGGAGCCTGCACCGACCGCAGCAGCTGCAGCGGCCCCTGCGGCGCCGGGTGCGAACGCCGTCCTTCCGGGGCTTACCTCAGATGAACTGGAACAGCTGCGAGACTTCGATCCAGCTTGGTGGATGGGTTACCTGAAGAAGCATCGGGGGCGTGCTATTCACTTTGCGCTGCTGCATCCTTCCTGCTTCCCCGAGGGAACGCGGGTCTTTGCGCTGGCGGCAGCATTGGCTTCTTGGGTGAAGTATTTTCCGGCCGATTATAACTTCCTAGTTTCGCAGGCTTTGGGCGGCATCGACACGGCGTCGCTGGATCAAGCGCGTGCACTCACTATCGAAAGATTTGCCCCTGTTATTCAGCCTGAGGAACGGCGGAGTGCGGCGACTGGTGAATTAGGACGTTACTTGAGCGAGATTTTTGCAGAAATAATTCGAGCACACGGTTTCACGGAAAGTTAAAGACAATGGCTAAATACACTTTGAAAGACGGGGAATCTCGTCACCTTACAATCACTGACACCATTCGCGTCGAGGCTTTCGAAATCGGTGCGGGTGGCGCGCAGGTTGAACTCGCTATCGTGCCCGAGGGTGTGAATTACACTCGCGTAGATGACCTGCTGCTCATCGTGCATGCGGTTACACAGGATGCGACGATCCAGGTGCGCCCGAAGGGCTTCGGCACCTTTGGTTTGCGCAGCGAGATTCGTTTGAATATCAGTAACGGTGAGGACACCGTGAGCTTCCCGCGCGTGCTTATCGACGGCGCGGAAGATAGCCCCGAGCGTCTCGCCGAGCTGCAGGTTGAGGGCCAGCAGCTGCGTCTTTCGGCCTTTGGTTCTTCCGAGGGCGCAGGAATCACCGATTCAGCGCGCGAGGTCCGCTCAAAGATGCGCCGCGCGGCGCTTGATGACGCTGAGCTGGCCGATGCCATCGCGGTTATCGATAGCTCTGCTTCCATGCAGGTCAACACTTCCGATGGTGCTGTCGAACTAGCGGCGAAGTACATAAATGCCCTAGCGGATTCCTTCGCGAACTTCACCGCGACCGATGGGCAGGAACGTACCGCTGGCCATACCGTAAGCGAGCTGCAGAGCTTTATCACTGGTGCTATCGATGCCGGTGCTGACCGCGTGGGGCGCCGCCAGTGGAAGGGACATGACTTACATGAATCTTCCTCGCTGTTTATCTATGTAACCGACAGCCCTACTGCCGCGATGCTAAGCGGTGAAAAGCCCGCCGTGGTGATTGTGGTTAGCCCGATTGCCGAGCAGGAAGTTGAACTCGCGCGGGCTAGCGCAGGTGAACACCCGGTGGCTTTCGTGGTGATTGACCGAGACGACGTCGATAAGCAGCGCAGCGCATTCAACAGCGATCTTGCGCGCCTATCCGATGAAGTGGCAGCGATGCTCAAGGAGGAGTACTAATGACCAGCACCGCCGCATGCCCGTGGACCTTCCGCCCGCTGGAAAAGGGCGCTACCGAAAGCCCATATAACAACCGCGAGCTGTTGCCGGACTGGACTGAATCGGTGACCCACTGCGTGGCCATGGCCGGCGCGCGTAACTCCGGCAAGTCGCTGTATACCGCAGTGATGGTCAAGCAGCTCAAGCAGCTTGCGCACAAGCACGATCACTCCGTGCTGGCGGCCGATGAATCCACGGCGCAGCGCTATGCGGAAAAGTACGAAAACCCGCTTTTTAAGGAAATGCAGAGCATGGAGCCCACCCCGAGCGCCGTGGCCACCGATGCTTATCAGCGTGACCCGCTGATCTTTGATCTGGGCCGTTGGCCAGATGCCGAAGGCGTAATGCGTACCAATTACCTCGTCTTCCGTGACGTTGCTGGCGAGGACCTGGAGAACCTGCCGGAGCGGGAAGAAGACCGCGAAGCGCTGTCCTTCTTCAAGTACGCCGACCTGGTTATCTTCCTGTTTGACCCGCTGCGTGAGCGACAAATCCGGGACTACCTGCACGGACTTGTTCCGGACTTTGGTGAGCTCGGTGCCGAGCCGACGCAGGTGCTGGAAAACCTCATCACGCTGATGGGAACGGAGTGCCCGCCGCCGCTGGCAGTGACCATCTCCAAGTTCGATACGCTGCAGAAACTGGAGCATAACCCGAATACGCCGTGGGCCAAGATCATGGGCAACGCGGGCGCTGCCTTCCGCCGCGATACCGGCTGGAACTTCCACTTCGACGATTCCTACGTCCTGCACCAGGAAGTGGACTCCTTGCTGCGCTACCTGGAAGCCTTCGACCTCATCAACATGGTCGCCAACGTCAGTAAGAACGGATACCGGTACTTCGCGGTCTCCGCTCTAGGCGAGGCGCCGACAGGCCGGCACCTAGCACGCAGTGGCATCGCACCTTTCCGCGTGCTGGACCCAATCCGTACGCTGCTTAGCGGCTACGGCGTATTTGGAAAGGATGTCCAGTGACCTTCGGTACGCCCAACGGAAACCAGCAATTTGGGGTTCCTTCCCAAAGCGGTGCTGGCGGAGCACAGTTTGGTTCCCCAGCGATGCCGGTCAGTGACTACCGCTATGGGCAGGTTGCAGACCAACAGAAGGCGGCGCGCCGGGCCGCCGATATGTCCGCCTGGCGGGCGCCGTGGGCGCTACAGATCGCTGCGCTTTTTGTGCTGGGAATCTCGGCCTACATCGTCTACTACGTATTCGAGCTCGTGGCCTCCGAGCGCGTTCCCGAACACTTGAACCGCATCGAGCGCCTAGCCACTGAGCTGGGCGTGGGGCTTTCACTCGTGGTGCTCGCGCTGTGCGTGCTCATGGTCTATACGCTGCATGCCCAGCACAAAGCGCGGATCTGGCTGACGGTCATCCTTGCCATTGTGGTGTTGATGCTCGTGTTGCCACACGTCTGGCCCATTTCCTTAGCCGCAATGGTGGTCATTGTGCTGCTGTGGTTACCAGGCCACAAGGAATGGTTCGGCTTTTAAGCCTTCTTAGCCAATGCCGCGAGCGCCTCCTGATTGTTCGCCGTATTAAACAGCTCATAGGCCACGCGGTACTTCTCACGTGCGGTGACAGCATCGTTCGCGGAGGTATAGCGATCCCCCAAGAGCTCAACGACTTCAGCCAAGGCGTTGAAATCTAGGGGGCTGCGCGCCGAGGCGATGGGGTGACGGCCTAGAAAGTCCATCAGGACCTGGGTGGACTTAAACATGTTTTCTGCCTCCGTGCGCAGCGTCTCGGAGAACAAGACGGTCCAGCGTGCGGCGATGGGCAGCTCCGTGTACTTGAGTGCGTTGACGTACCGTGAAGCCAAGATATCGTGTGCCTCATCGCGGTCATTGTCGATGAGGAAGACCTCGACCTTGCGCAGCAGCATTTCTAGCTCGCGGGCTTCATTGCCGCTGCGGGAGTATTCCTTAGCCGCAAGGCCGTAGAAATCAGCTGCGGTTTCGCCCGTGGTATCGGTATTGTTGCCGGCCGCATCAGCGTAAAAGCGTGCCAGCATTCCCGCAGGCAGCGTGGCATATTCGGGGCTGAGGTGGTACTTGCGCAGGATCTCGTTGCTCTTGTTCGCCACGTGGCTGCGCGTCGCGAAGGAAGGGCACGCCCACAGCGCGCCGACAGCGGATTCGAGGAGGATAGACAGCGCCTTCGCGAGGGCGGTGCTTGGGTTCGGCGCCACGCCGACCGGGGAAGCCGGAAGAGAGTCTTCCTCGCTGAACGCAGCGAGCTGGACTTGGCGGTTGATGTCGACGAATTCCTCGCTGTGCTCTTTGACGTTCTCACGCTTGGCAATCTCGAGGCGGTCACGCAGTTCGTTTAGCTGCTCTTCGAGGGTGCCGGTTCGCTCGCGCTCTTCCGGTTCCTCTGGCTTTAGCTCTGCTGTTTCTTCTGCTTCGGCTGCTTGTGCTTGCTGGGCGGCTAGTGCTTCCTCGGCGGCGCGCTTTTGCTCGGCGATGTTCTGCAGCTTTATCAGTTGGGCGTCGTCTCCTGCCTGGGCAGCTTTCTTGGCGTATGCCCATGCCTTCTCGGAGTCTTGCAGAGCATCGTAGTAACGGGACGCGAGCCTAAAGCCGCGGCTGGTGATGGCCGGATTACCAGCTAAGGCGCCGAGGCTTGCGATGTGCAGCGCGGACTGGGCCGCTGCGGGGGAGGTCGGTTCCTGGCAGATAAGCAGGAGCATAAAGGCATTGAGCAGGTCAGCGGTAGGCGCTACGTCCTCAGCTGAGCCCACGAATTTATCGTCACCGATGACTTGGCTCAAAAGCACGCCGATTTCTTTTAATTCCGCCGCGGGAAAAGCGGTGTCGTTGTCGTAGCTTTTCGCAATTTCCAAAAGCTCGGTGGCACGTTGAGCATTGAGAATAGGGTAAGTCACATCGGTAGGCATGGGGCAGATTTTAGTGCAGGAACATATAAATTTCGCTCGTACACTAGATTCCATGAATTCTCACACCCACGCTGGACGCTACGCCCCGAGCCCTTCGGGGGATCTCCACTTCGGAAACCTCCGCACAGCCCTTCTGGCATGGCTTTTTGCGCGTTCTTCAGGGCGGCGCTTCGTGGTGCGCATCGAGGACATCGATAAGCAGCGCTCCTCGCTTGATGCAGCGCAGCGCCAATTGGAAGATCTGGCCACGCTCGGAATCGACTGGGACGGCGAGGTCATCTACCAGCAGGATAGGGAAGCCTCCTACAGCGCGGCCTTGGAGAAGCTGCCGTACTATGAGTGCTTCTGTTCGCGCAGAGACATTCAGGAAGCCGCGCGCGCCCCGCATGCCATCCCCGGGCAGTATCCGGGAACCTGCCGCTATCTTGATGAGGAAACCAAAACGCAAAAACGCGGCGAGCTTGCCGCGCAAAGCCGCGTGCCATCGTTGCGGCTGCGTGCGGAAACAAATCAGTTCACCATCCAGGACAAGCTGCACGGCAATTACACAGGCGACGTCGACGATTTCATCTTGCGGCGCGGCGGCCAGGTTACCGATATTGATAATCCAAAGACGGACTGGGCTTATAACTTGGCGGTGGTGGTAGACGATATCTACCAAGGAGTCGACCAGGTAGTCCGCGGCGATGACCTTTTGAGTTCCGCGCCAAGGCAGGCCTATCTCGCGAGCCTGTTGGGCCAGCCGGCGCCAGAGTTTGTTCACGTTCCCTTGGTTCTCAACGCGGAAGGCAAGCGCTTGTCCAAACGGGATGGCGCGGTAACGCTGCGCCAGTTGCTGGAGTTTTATACCCCGGAGCAGGTGGTGGGGCAGATGGCGCATTCGCTGGGCTATACGGCAGCAAGCGCTCACGAGCTACTGGAAAAGTTTCAGCCGGAGGCGCTGAGCACTCAGCCTTATGAGTGGAGCGATGGGCGCCGAGGTGCCGCACAGGACTAATACCGGCCAGACTATTGTTTAAAGGGTAAGCTACAAGGGGCAGAGTCGGCGCGTATGTGGAGTGAGTTTTGTGGAAGTACTGCTAGTACTCATTGGTCTGATGTTGTTGACCGTGATTGTGGTGGCAGTCGGGGATAAGACCGGGCTTCCCTGGCCGGCTTTGCTTTCCATTCTGGCGGCACTGTCCATGTTCATTCCGAGGCTGCCGGACTTTGAGATTCCAACCGATCTCATCCTGCCCGTCTTCCTGCCGCCTTTGCTGTGGGCGCTGGCGCGTAGAACCTCCTGGGGTGTAATCCGCGAGCAATGGGTGACTATCTTGAGCTTGTCCGTGCTCTTGGTGGTTGCTACCACGCTGACCGTGGGCATGACCGCCTATGCCTTCTTGCCTGGAGTCAGCCTGGCGGGTGCGATTCTCATCGGCGCAGCTATCGCGCCGCCTGACCCAGTTGCGGTGGAAGCAGTGGCTGAGCCCGCGGGTATCCCGCGCCGCATTATTTCCACGCTGCAGACTGAAGGCCTGTTCAACGACGCGGCATCGATTGTGGCTTTCCACCTCGCACTCGTGGCGGTGACCGATGATTCCACCATGACCTGGGGGAATGCTATCTTGAGCTTCCTTTACTCTGCAGCAGTGGCGGGTGTGCTGGGCTGGGGCAGCGGACGCCTTGCCTCCATGTTCATCGCGCGAGTTCATGAAGTGGTTGCCCGCAATGCGCTTACCTGGGTGATTCCCTTCGCCGTCTATGTAGTTGCGGAAGAACTCCATGCTTCTGGCGTTATCGCAGTCGTTATCGCCGCGGTGGAGCTGCATTCCCGCGCGCCGATTCAGGCCGAAGACCGTCTTTCCGGCCAATCCTTCTGGGAGACCATCGAGCTGCTGTTTACGGGCGTGGCCTTTGGCCTTATCGGTATGACCGTCAACAGCGCGGTACACGAGGCGGGTACCAACCTGGGGCATTCGATCATCGTTGGCGTGCTGCTTTCCCTCGTGGCCTTTGTAGTTCGGCTGCTATGGATGTGGCTTTTCTACCGCATCAATCTGCGGCGCGGAAAGCCACGCCTTGCCCCGCTGCGCCTGCAGGAAGTGCTGCTTATGGCTTGGTCTGGCATGCGTGGCCTGGTCACCCTCGCTCTGGTTTTGTCCATACCGAGTGATGCCATTGCCTATAGTGATGAGCTTTCCGTTATCGCCCTGACCGTTCTGGTGATGACCATGGTGCTGCCAGGCCTCCTGTTGCCGTGGCTCATGCGTCAGCTGGATCTCACCACGTATTCACAGGCAGCCTCTGACAAAATGCGCGCGGAAATCACCAAGCGTGCGCGCAAAGCTGGCGTGGCTTCGATGCGGAGGAAATACAAAGAATTGGACCCAGAGATTGCCGCCAATATCTCGCAGTGGTTTGAGGATCGCCTTGGTGAAGACGAGGACGGCGACGATGCCAGCACCCGTCTGCAAAAGGCGATCAAAGCTCGCGACGTCGCGCTGGCGGCGCGCCGGGTTGCCTTGGCAGGCGCCCAACAGGAGCTGCTTCGCCTGCGCCGTGACCGCAACTTCAACCCGATGATCGTGGATGAAGTACTCGAGGAAGTAGACCGCATGACCCTGGGAACCAAGACCCGCTAGGCTGGGGCCGCAAGGAGTATATAAACATGAATGCACTCGAATATGCCCAGCTGGAAGACAGTATGGATTATCTGTACGACTTCTTCGACGAGGACCTAGAAGCCCGCGTGCGCGCCGAGCGTGAATACCTGCCAGAGTCTCTGCAGGACTTGCTGGGGGATCACAGTGTGCTGGACTATATCTGGCTGTGGATTAAGGAGCCGGGTAAAAACGGTTTCAAGGCCTATCTGCGCGATGGCGGCTACTCGGAAGCAGAAGTAGAAGAGGCTTTTGTGTGGACCCGCAACGAGTGGGGCCACAACACGCCGCCGCATATTGAATGGCTAAAGGCCGATGGTTTTGAACCACCGGCCTTTGCGAATTAACTATGTCCTGCCCGATATCTTTGCTTTTTCCTAGCGGGTAGGCGTGGAATCTACCGCCACGATCTGGTGCTCCGGCTTGGAGCCATCAGCAGGGAATGCCTTGGCGATTGCCTTGGAGAAGTACTCCGCGCGCTTCTCGTTGCCACCGGTGTTGTAGTGGACGTCATCGCCCTCCAAGAACCACTCGGTCCGGGCATCGGTAGCCCAGTCATAGACCACGAGGTTCGGGTAGCGATCGCGGGAGGCCAGCAGCGCCTCGTTGAAAGGCTGCATGTTGGAATCCGCGTAAGCGCCGGAGTCACGGTTGGTGGTGGCGGTCGGCCACATTACGGGGGCTTTGCCAAGCACCTGCATGATTTGGTCCACGCGCCAGTCTTCCTCGCCGGAACCGCCCACGGCGCGGTTTGCGGCGTCGTTCACACCAGCGCCGATGACCCAGCAATCGTCCTCGCCGTAGCCCTGCTGCAACAGCTGATTAACGGAATCGAGGATGGTTGGATCCCCCTCGAGGGCCTCAACGGTGGAGCGGGCGCCGGTGACGTCTGCGACGACTTCTTGAGCGCCGACGTTCTTGTAGGTCACCTGGGCATTGAGTGAAGGATCGGAGACGTAGTCATCGGAGAACATGCCGATGGAGGTGGAGTCACCGACGTGGATGATGGTGGTGCAGCGCGTCTTGCCCTTCTGGTTCGGATCTGGGGCAGCGGAACTTGGGGCCGCGCTAGAAGAGGCATTAGGTGCTGGCGCCGCAGCCGCGGTGTCCTTCTTGGGGCCGCCTCCACCGACCTTCAAGCCCATCTGCTGCGAGCCTGGGGTTTCTTCCTGGCCCAGTGAATCGTTCCATGCGGCCGGAATGCCCATTGCAATCACGGCCGCCATAAGCGTGGCTGGAACGGTAAGGCCAAGGCGCGGCATGCCGATGCTCTTGCGCTTCGCCCACCAATTCTTCACCGGCTCGACGACGCCGTTGCGGCGGATCGGGTCCTCAACTAACGCCCAAGAAATGGCCGCGAGGAGGATGGAGATCACGGTGACCAAGATGGGGTGCGCTACGGACCAGTCTGGAATGAACACGATGGCGGGCAGGTGCCAGAGGTAGATACCGTAGGAACGCTCACCGATCCAGCGCAGTGGTGCCAGCGCGAAGAAGCGCGAGAGGAGGCTGTGCTGATCCAGGGCCGCGGCGATGACCGCGACGGTGGCGATGGAAAGAGCGATAAGGCCCCAGTTGTATAGGTGCGGCGAGTAGTCCGGCAGCAACCAGAAGAGCAGGCCAATACCAACCAGACCGAGAATGGAAGCCGGGATGGTAAGTGCCCGCGGCGGGATACGGTAGCCGCGCTGCTTGGTCAGTGCGATAGCGAGGGCAGCGCCAAGCAGAATCCCGCCGGCACGGGTATCGGTGCCCTCGTAGACGCGGGTGGCATCGGCGCCGGTGTTGAACAGGAAGGCCATCCACCCGAAGGACAGTGCGGCAAGCACCAGCGTGGAAATAAGAAGCGGCTTGCGCTTGCCACGGGTGAGCTTGAGCAGCACAAACAACACCAGCGGCCAGAATAGGTAGAACTGCTCTTCCACCGACAGCGACCACATGTGGTCCAGCGGTGCGTGGCCGGCAAAGCGGTCAAAGTAGGACTGGCCCTCCAAGATGACATGCCAGTTGTTGACGTAGAACAGCGCGCTGAGCGCATGGCCGCTGGTCTCGCCGAGCTTGGGGAGATCGAAGAAGATCGTCAGCAATACTACGGCGACCAGCATGAGAACGACTGCCGGCACGAGGCGACGGAAGCGGCGCAGCCAGAAGGTAGGCAGGCCAAGGCCCTTGCCGCGCAGGTGGCTGCGCATAAGGTTGGCAGTAATGAGGTAGCCAGAGAGCGTAAAGAACATACCGACGCCCAAGTAGCCGCCGGGCAGCCAGGCCGGGTCTAGGTGATACGCCACGACGCTGAGCACAGCGATGGTACGCAGGCCGTCGATTGCGGGCACGTAAGAGGTATGTGAATCAACCGGTCTTGGCATCCGGAATTCTCCTATAGGGAAACATCAATCAAGGGGGCGGAAACGGACATCTCTCGCGCTGCTTTAAAAAATGAAGGGCAGTCACAGCGCAAAGCTCCACTTACTCTAAACCCTTGTCTCGACATGTTTGGCTCTTGGGGGAGAATATTCCCCACGGTGTGGGGGTTGCGGGGGTGAGTAAAAGTTTTATGTAGTTCTTTGGGCCTCGCATATACAGTGAGTGACATATTTAACAAAGTGGTTTAAAGGTGGTCTGTAGATCGCGGTGTTGAAAAGCTGTGCCTTTTGCGCGCTAAGGCGAGTTTCGAAAGCGTAAGTGATAGTACGGGTTCCGTTTAGGCCGAGAAGCTCGGGAAATAACTCCGATGCCTCAAGTTTGTTCAAGCCTTCGTCCGGGGAAGGAAAGCCGTATTAAACCGACGTCCCGCAGCTTGAAATGAATAGTTTTTAAAATGAACTACTTTCGTTCGTTGAACAATAAAGGTGCTGGTTAACGCCATGTCCGAAAGCTTAAGTAGTGTGTTCAGCGTGCGTTATGCTTGGCAAATTTTTCTAAGAGATATTGCCCGTCTTGGGCGCACCAAGAAGTCGTGGATCATTCTCATCGGTTTGGTCATTACGCCCGCGCTTTATTCGTGGGTCAATATCGCGGCCTTCTGGGACCCATATGGAGCAACCGAAAATATTAAGGTCGCCGTTGTCAATGAGGACAAGGGCGGATCTTCTGATGTCACCGGTCATATCGACGTCGGCAAGCAAGTCACGGAGCAGCTGCACGACAATCACCAGCTGGGCTGGCAATTCCTTGACGCTGAAGAAGCCGAGCGCTCCTTGGAGCGCGGGGAGACCTTCGCCACGGTGACCATCCCGGAGAATTTCAGCTCGGATCTTCTAGGCGCGCTGCACGGCCAATATGCGCAGCCAACGTTGGAGTACCGCGTCAATGAGAAGGCCAGCGCAATCGCGCCCAAGATCACCGACAGTGCCGCATCTAGCTTGGACGAACAGATCACCTCTGCATTCAAGGAGCAGGTGGCGGAGGCAGCGGCCTCCTCGGTGCGCGATGAGGGCAATAAGTTCGAAGACCGGCTGCAGCGCTCCCGCCAGCGTTCGGAAGGAGCCTTCGATAAGGCAGCAAATAACATTTCCTCCGCGCGTGCGGATTTGCGTGAGGTTAGCGATAAGCTCGGCAACTCGCAGGTCAAGATGCAAAATGCCAAGCAGACGGTGCGCGATGTTGAGCAGGCTATGACGGATGCACAAGCCGCACTTGGCGACGTCCAGAATGTCATCGCCAGCGCACAAGGCGACGTCACCGGCTATACCGATTCCCTGACCTCGGCTTTCGTCGAGGGGTCAACCGGCGTCGCGCAAGGCACCGCGCGCGCCCAGGAATCCGTCGCGGATATTACTGCGCAGCTCGACCAAGCAAACTCCCGTTTTAACTCCGCGACCCAGCAAACCAACGACGCTATTGCCGCCGGGGATGAATCCATCCGGCAGCTGCGTGATGTCGTTAATTCGCCCGCCGTAGCTCCGGGTGTGGCGGGG
>NZ_KV788608.1:131667-164196 GCF_001807365.1 Corynebacterium sp. HMSC06G04
CCCCGCCGTAGCTCCGGGTGTGGCGGGCCCGCTCAATGATGCAATTGCCACTTTGGAGGAGGGCAACGCTGCGAATAAGCAGCTGCTGGGTAATCTCCAAGCACTCAGCAATGACAGCAATGAGACCGCCAAGTCCGTGAAGTCCACGGCGGATGCGGTCAATCAGGCGGCGCAGGATACGAAGAAGACCTCCCAGGTTCTCTCGGACACCGTCGATAAGTCTGTGCCGGAGATTAATCGCGCGATGAGCAACCTAAGCTCCAAGGTCGGTGCGTTCTCGGCTTCGCTGGACACCCAAAAGGCGACGATGGAGGAAGCACAGAACTTGCTGGACGGCGTCGGCAAGCAGCTCGGCGCAACCCAGGACGCACTTGGTTCCTTCGATTCAGATCTTGCCTCCCTGGAAGATGGTGTGGAGGGCGCGCGTGACGACGTCCGCGCCATCACCGCTCACTCGCGGACCAAGGAACTGCAGACCATCACCGGCCTGAACTCCGATGAGATTGGTTCCTTCTTCGCTGATCCCGTTGAGGTGAAGAGCGCGCCAGTCTATCCGGTGGGCTCCTACGGTTCCGCGATGGCCTCGCTGTTTACGAACCTCTCGCTGTGGATCGGTGCCTTCGTGCTCGTGGTCATCTTCCGCGTGGAGGTGGATCTCGAAGGCTTTAAGCGGCTCACGGTGGGCCAGGCTTATCTGGGCCGTTTCCTGCTCATGGCCGTGATGGCGATGGTGCAGGCCGTAATTGTCACCGTGGGTGACTTGGCCGTGGGCGTACAGACGGTAAATCCAGTCGCATTCGTTGCCACCGGCACGCTCATCGCGCTGGCTTATCTCAGCATCATCTACGCGCTGTCGACGGCCCTTGGTCACGTGGGCCGTGGCCTTGCAGTGGTGCTGGTCATCGTACAGATTCCGGGTGCCTCCGGCCTGTACCCGATTGAGCTGATGCCGAACTTCTTCCGTTCCATCTACCCGCTTCTGCCATTCTCATATGGCATCGACGCCATGCGCGAGACCATCGGCGGCTTCTATGGTCTGCACTATCTCAAGTTCATGTCCGTGCTGGCCTTGATGTTCGTAGTGGCTTTCGCCTTGGGCTTGTTGGGGCGTCGCAGCTTCGCGCACTTTAACTTGCTCTTTAACCGCGAGCTGGCCAAGACCGATCTCATCGCGGCAGAAAACGTCCAGATCGTCGGCGATGGTTACCGCTTCGCCGATGTCCTGAAGGCACTGCAAGGCCGTGAGGAATTCGCAGCTGATTTGGAAAAACGCAAGCACGATTACAGGCACTGGATCCGCGTGGCTGCAGTACTTGGCGTTGTGGGCATGGTGGTGCTCGGAATCGTGGCTGCGCTTGTGCCTTCGCAGAAACCATTGTTGTTGGGCATTTGGACGCTGTGGTGCCTAGTTATCTTGGGCATCGTGGTCACCCTCGAGTACCTGCGCAAGAGCCTCGCGCAGTCCACCGAGTTGGTGGACTTCAACGAGGAAGAGCTCCAGCACTCCGTTGCCGCCCGCGGTGAAGGTGTGCATTCGGCTCCGGCAGATGATGAGCAGTTCCAAGACGGTGTCTTGCACAATGAAGGCACTCTCAACGAAAAAGGCGAGGAGAAATAATGAAAAAGATCGGTGGAATTTTCTTCGATGATCTTCGCCGTGCCACTAGCAACGTCATGGCATCGGTCATCCTCTTTGGCCTCGTCGTTATCCCTTTGCTGTTTACTTGGTTCAACGTGTTGGCCAGCTGGGATCCTTTCTCCAACACGGGCCAGCTGAAGGTAGCCGTGGCCAGCGAGGATACCGGCTATAAAAGCGACATCTTCCCGGTTCCGGTCAACGTAGGCGAGAAGGTGCTCTCGGAGCTGCGTGCAAATGACAAGTTGGATTGGGTCATCACCGACGCTGAAGACGCCATCGACGGCACGAAATCTGGCGAGTACTACGCCTCCATCGTGCTGCCGGAGCACTTCAGCTCGGACATGATGACCTTTTATGCGGAAGGCTCCAAGCCGACCGAAATCTCGCTGTACACCAACGAGAAGAAGAACGCGCTGGCGCCGAAAATTACGAATAAGGGCGCAGAGGGCGTTTCCTCCCAGATCGCGGAGTCCTTCACACACACGCTTGGCGACGTCTCCCTAGGCCTGATTTCCTCCCTCGACGAATACCTCAACGAGTCCGACGCAAAGGCAACGTTGAAGCGCATTGAAGCTCGTGCCGATGGCATCGAAACACAGCTGCACACCGGCGCGCGTACGGCCCGTTCGATGGGCAGCCTGGTGGATTCTTCAGTGCCGCTAGTAGAAAGCGCACAACGCATCGCCAATGCGCCGCGTCCTTCGCTGTCGGGCCCAACTGGAGATCTGAACCTGTCTACGGAGTCCCTCGACGCGGCGCTTTCGCAGACTGCCGATAGCTACGATGTAGTACGCCAGCGAATCGACGAACTATACGATTCAGCGGATACCTCGCGCGCCTCGATGCAGGCCACCTTGAATACGCTGGCAGGCCAGGTGCAGGGGCAGATCGATGCCTACAAAGGCCTGCGGGATCGCGTAAATAGCGATGTGAAGCCAGTGCTGCCGGCGGAGGCCGCGCAGCTGACCAGCAACCTCGACGAGGCTATTGCGGCACAGGAGGCCGTGCACTCCCGCTTGGTAGCCGCAGCGAATGCGCCGGGTGCGCAGAAGCCGGACTTTTCTTCCATCGACCGCGCCCAGCAAGCAATCGAGTCCAGCCGCGACTCGCAGCTGCGCACCTCTGTGGGCAAGCTCCAGGACTCCCTGCAGCGCATCGGCAGTGACATCGACTCGCAGGGCTCTGGCATCAGCTTGGACACCGAGTCTCTGACTGGCGCCCGGGATGCACTGAGCACCCTTGCTCAGGAGCTGGACTCGGATGCGGACCGCTTCGGCGAGCTAAAAGATGAGCTCGACCGCGCACGCGATACCGGCGATCTCTCACGCCTAGCCAAGGTGGTGGGCAATAACCCGGATGCCCTGGCAAGCTTTATCGCCTCGCCGGTTTCGGTGGACCGCCAACCTGTCTATCCGGTGGCGTCGTTTGGCGCGGGCATGGCGCCGCTGTATACCACCCTGGCGCTGTGGGTGGGCTGCCTGCTCACAGCCGTCACCTTGCGCACTGACGTCAGCAACCGCGACTCTTATACCGTGGTGCAGCGCTTCTTTGGCCGCTTCGGCATCTTCGCGCTGATTGGCTTCTTCCAGTCCACGCTGCTTTCGCTTGGCCTTATCTTCTTCGTGCAGCTAGAACCCGCACATCCGGTGCTGCTGTGGTTGGCGGCCTGGGTCTCTTCGACCGTATTCATGATGATCATCTATACGCTCGTGGTCTCCTTCGCCAACGCGGGTAAGGCTTTGGGCGTGCTTTTGTTGGTCATTCAGGTCTCCAGTGCCGGCGGCGCGTATCCGCTGCAGCTTTTGCCGGAGTGGTTCCAGAACATCAGCCCGTGGTTGCCGGCGACGTACACGATTCGCGCCTTCCGCGCGGCAATCGGCGGCGTCTATCACGCTGATTACTGGCTCTCGCTGCTGGTGCTGCTGGTCTTCCTGCTGCCGATGTTCTTCCTCGGCCTCGTCTTGCACAAGCCGCTGCATGCCTATACCTCGAAGCTGGATGCGGCCCTTGCGGAGACCAAGCTGATGTAGCCCCGCACTAGAATTGCCGGCATGGCATTTACACCCCGCTCAGTTACTTATCGTTACGTCGACTCGCCTGTGGGCGAACTCCTCGTGGCGGCGACTGAGCGGGGTGTGGTCTATCTGGCCTTCGCGTGCGAAGAGTCCGCGGAAGTCTTGGCGCTCCTTAACAACAAGATCGGTCCGGCAACCATGGGCGCAAGTCCGGTGCTGACACTTGCAGCGGTACAGCTAGACGAGTACTTCGCAGGCGCGCGCCGCACTTTCAGCGTGCCCATTGATGAGGCCCTCACCTCGGGCTTTCGCCAGCGCGTCCAAAGGCTACTGACGGACATTCCGTACGGCGCGACCACCACCTACGCCCAGCTTGCCGACGCCGCCGCAAACCCCAAGGCCGTCCGCGCCGTGGGTAGCGCCTGCGCGCGTAACCCCGTGCCGATTATCGTGCCGTGCCACCGCGTATTGCGCAGCGACGGCAGCCTCGGCGGCTACCGCGGCGGCGTGGCTGCAAAGGAGCTGCTGCTGCGCCTAGAAAGTGGCGCTCGAACGCCCTAGTCCTCGTCCCCCTAGCTCCGCCTTTGCTCTGCCAACCCAGCCGGAATCAAGAAAACGTAAATGGCCCCAGCTCCGAAGAGCTGGGGCCTGTGGCGGAGGATAGGGGATTTGAACCCCTGAGGGATGTGACTCCCGCACGCGTTCCAGGCGTGTGACATAGGCCGCTAGTCGAATCCTCCGTTGGAAAACACTATCAGCCTTGTCTAGAGCGGCAAAATCCGCAGGTCAACAGCGGAAAGGTGGCCCTCAAATCGCGCAGGCCGCCCGCGAGCCACGCGGGCCGAGCGCAAACCATTCCGGCCGAGTATGAATCCCGCGGCCTGAGTGCAATCCGTGCGGGCCCATCCTCCAAATGGTGAGGTCACGTCCAAATGGTGAGGTCGACCCTTTACGGATGGGGGTGCTGTTAACTGCTGGGGCTGTTGAATAGCGAACTCACCATCTGCACCTCACCATTTGGCCCTTCCGTGCCGCCGCGGAGTACCGATTTCCGTTTGAATGGCAGGCCGCGTTCCTAAATGGTCAAGCCTTGTCGCAATTGCTGATATGGAAGTGGATCAGTGGCGCAGGCGGTGCGTGGATTTACCATCCTCGTTTTGCCGTCTGGGTATTTGCGGTGCTTTGGGGATGTCGGGGGATGTCGGGCGAAAGAAGCCGGGGGAGGGTGTCGGGCAATGGTGCCGGACCCAAGAAAACGTAAATGGTCCCAACTCTGAAGAGCTGGGACCTGTGGCGGAGGATAGGGGATTTGAACCCCTGAGGGATGTGACTCCCGCACGCGTTCCAGGCGTGTGACATAGGCCGCTAGTCGAATCCTCCGTTGGAAGACTCTACACGAGCAGGCCCAAAGGAAAAATTCGTACTGCGCACTCCGGGTAGGCCGGCCTGCGTCCGGCGCTAGTGGAATAGTCACAACAGCAGCCGCCGCGGCAATGGGGGCAATAGCGGTTTGCCGCGAGCGTGGCTAGCGCGCTAGGCTTGTCGGCAGGATTCCGCGTGGCGTCCATCCTCTGAACTCCCCCAGGGCAGGAATGCAGCAAGGGTCAGGAGGCTCTGACGGGTGCGCGGGGTCCCTTTTAAGTTTTCTGGGTGATAAACATTACAAAAGCTGCACGCAAGCGTTAGTATTGGTTGCCATATATTCGCAACTACCCGCAACTAACCCGGAAGGTGGACAGGAATGTCCCTGCTCAATCTCGAAAAGTCTGAGCTCGACGAACTCGCAGCGAAGGTTCGTGAGGACTACGAGGAGCTGAAGGCTAAGGGCCTGAAGCTGGATCTGACCCGCGGCAAGCCCGCAAAGGCGCAATTGAGCCTGTCCAACGATCTGCTCGAGCTGCCAGGCGCGGGCAACTATTCCGACGCCGCAGGCAACGACCTTCGCAACTACGGCAACCTTGAGGGCATCAAGGAACTGCGTGAGCTGTGGGGCAAGCTGACCAACATCGACCCAGAGCTGCTGTTGGCTGGAGATTCCTCCTCCTTGAACATCATGTTCGACCTCATCTCTTGGGCTTATGCTTTCGGCACCAACGATTCCGAGCGTCCGTGGTCCCAGGAAGAAACCGTCAAGTGGATCTGCCCGGTCCCGGGTTATGACCGCCACTTCGCTATCACGGAGCACTTCGGCTTCGAGCTGGTTTCGGTCCCTATGCTTTCCGACGGCCCCGATCTCGGCGCCGTCAAGGAATTGGTCAAGGACCCGCAGGTCAAGGGCATGTGGACCGTTCCGATGTTCGGTAACCCAACTGGCGTGACCATCTCCGAGGAGATCGCCAAGGAGCTCGCCTCCATGGAAGCCGCAGCGCCAGACTTCCGCATCATCTGGGACAACGCTTACGCGGTCCATACTCTCACCGATGAGTTCCCGGAGATCCTGCCGATTCTCGACATTGCAGCTAAGGCCGGCAACCCGAACCGTTTCTGGGCTATGTCTTCTACCTCCAAGATCACCTTCGCCGGAGCTGGCGTTGCGTTCTTCGCCTCCTCCCGCGAGAACTTGGATTGGTACCTCTCCCACGCGAAGATTCGCGGCATTGGGCCGAACAAGATAAACCAGCTTGCTCACTACCAATTCTTCGGTTCCGCCGAAGGCGTGCGTGCGGTCATGCGCCGCCACGCGGCGCTGTTGGCTCCGAAGTTCAACGCTGTCCTGCGCATCCTTCAGTCCCGCCTGGGCGAGTACGAGGTCGCGCAGTGGACCGAGCCGAAGGGCGGTTACTTCATCTCCCTCGACGTCATCGATGGCACTGCCACCCGCGTTTGGGAGCTGGCGAAGGACGCCGGCATCGTGCTGACCAAGGCTGGCTCTGCCTTCCCGCACGGCGAGGACCCGAATGACCGCAACATCCGCTTGGCACCTTCACTGCCACCGCAGGAAGAGGTCGAGGCTGCAATGGACGGCGTCGCAACCTGCGTGCTGCTCGCCGCTTTGGAGAAGTTGGGGGCTTAAGCCATCAATTCCGACGAGACTTCGTACTGGTTAAGCCAGGTCATTCCCGTTCCGCTGGAGTTTAAAAACGTGGAAGGCCGCCGGCTTGGTTTAGCTGCGCTTGACGACGCCCAGTCCCTCGCCGTTACCACCACCTTCGGCGAGGTAGACACGGGGCTCAAGCATGCGGAGCAGGGCGTCGATGTGCGCTGCGAGCTGCTGACTGTGGCGCGCGCGACGCAGCCGGAGGTGGCCGCTGCGGTTACTGCGGCTGCAGAAAAGCTGACCAAGGCCGGTGGTGTGTTGCCTGCGCAGCCGGGCATCATGCTGCCGGAGATACTTTCGGAAGATTCGCTCAACGTACACCATGGTCTGCTGATCGCGCCTTATCTGTGGGGCGGCAGCACCCCGCAGCTGCCGGAGGACGGCCGGCTGACTTTGGTCTGTCAGCTGCTGATGCTTACCGATTCAGAATATGCCTATGCGGTGGAAGAGGGCGTCGCCAAGCTGCAGGAAGCAGTAGCTGAACAGGGCGTCGATATCCTCGATTGGAAGCGCGCCGGCTAGCTTGCTCCGCCCGCTGCGGGGGAGAGTGTCGGGCACAGAATGTAGACTGACTAACCGTGGCTCTATACCGGAAATATCGTCCAGCAACGTTCGCGGAAGTGGTCGGCCAAGAGCAGGTCACCAAGCCTTTATCCGCTGCCCTCGACGCAGGGCGTATCAATCATGCCTACCTGTTTTCCGGTCCGCGCGGCTGCGGCAAGACCTCTTCAGCGCGCATTATGGCCCGCTCGCTCAACTGTGAGCAGGGGCCTACGTCTACCCCGTGTGGCGTGTGCGAGTCTTGTGTTTCGCTGGCACCAGGTGGCCCGGGCAATCTGGATGTAACTGAGCTTGACGCGGCTTCCCACAACGGTGTGGAGGACATGCGTGAGCTGCGTGACCGCGCGTACTATGCACCTGCTGAGTCGCGCTATCGCATCTTCATTATCGACGAGGCACATATGATTTCCGCCTCGGGCGCCAACGCGCTTCTGAAGGTGGTGGAGGAACCACCGGAGCACGTGATCTTTATCTTCGCTACCACGGAGCCGGAAAAGATCATCGGCACCATTCGCTCGCGTACGCACCATTACCCGTTCCGTCTGCTGACCCCACCTGCGATGAAGGGCCTGCTTGAGCGCACCGTCGCTTCTGAGGGCGTGCATGTCGATGACACCGTGTATCCCATGGTCATCCAGGCCGGTGGCGGTTCCCCGCGTGATACTTTGTCCATTCTGGATCAGCTCTTGGCTGGTGCGGGGCCAGATGGTCTGACCTATGACATCGCGCGTCCGTTGCTCGGTGTCACCGATTTGGGCCTGCTGGATAAGACTATTGAGGCGCTTGCCGAGCAAGACAAGGCAGCCTTGTTCATGATCGTCGACGACGTCATTGAAGCCGGCCACGAGCCGCGCCGATTTACCATCGACCTTTTGGATCGCCTTCGCGATCTCATGATTCTGCAAGCGGTGCCGGGTGCTTTGGAGGCCGGCTTGGTCTCGGCCCCGACCGACCGCGGCGAAATCCTTTTGGCCCAAGCCCAGCGCTTTACCGGCCCGCAGTTGGCTTACCTGGCAGAAACCGTCAATAGCCGCATTTCTTCGCTGCGTGGCGCTACTTCGCCGCGCCTGCTTCTGGAGATCCTGTGTGCCCACCTTCTGGTCGGCTCTGCGCCCGCAGCTGCCGCCGCGGGCCAGGCTGCTGCGCTGCCACAGGGAATGTCTGCTGGCTCACCGCAAGGCACTTCCGATGGAACGCCTGCTGCCGGTCACGCAAATACCGCAGCTTCCAACCAACCTGCACCCGCTACTGCCCAAGCCCAAGACCCAGCAGCCGCGGCGGCTGCCATCATCGCTGCTCGCCGTAACCGCCAGGCTCAGCAGCAGGCGCAGCAACAACAGCAGCAGGCCCAAGCGTCGCAGGCACAGCCGCAACAACCGGCACAGCAGGCTGCGCAGCAGCCCGCCCAACCCGCACAGCCGGCGCCGCAAGCGCAGTCCACTCAGCCGGAGCAATCGGCATCTGCACAGCAGCCGCAGCAGTCCGAGCAACAGCCCGCCGAGCGCGCCGAACAGGCGCCTCAGCAGCGAACCGAGACTCAACCTGCACAGGAGTCTGCTCAGGAACCAGCCAAGGAACCGGCACAGCAGTCTGCTCAGGAACCAGTGCAGGAATCTGCCCAGGAACATGCAGTTGATGTCGCGGAGCAAGTGCGTTCGCAGTGGTCGAACCTTCGCGCGGCCGTGGGGCGTCGTAATAAGGTCGCGGAAATCATGCTTGCCGAGGCTCGCGTGCTCGGCTTCCGCGATGACACGTTGATTCTGGGGCACACCACTGGTGCGCTGGCGGAGCGAATCAACTCGCCTTCAAACAATGATGCAATCGTAGCGGTTCTTAAGGAAGAGCTGCGCCGCGACGTCAAGGTCAACTGCATTATCGGCACCAACCCGAAGGCAGCAGGCTTTAGCGAAAGCACTCCGCGGCAGCAGCCAACGTGGAACCCAAACCAGCAACAGCGCGAGTCCGCTGAGCCAGAACAGGAGTCTGAGAGGCCTAGCCCGCAGACTGAACCCGAGCAGCAATCGGAGCAGTCTGCCAGCGCATCTGCGTCTGCATCTGATGATCCGTGGGGAGCACCGCGACCTATCGGCACGCAGAACAACGAGACTGCTCGCGAAGAGAGCCCCGGGCCAGTGACACCAGCTGCGGCATCGGCGGCGGCGGCATCGGCGGCGGCAAGCGCGCATCAACCTGCACCGCAAGCTACTCCGCCTGCGCAGGTGCAGGCCCCGCGTCAGCAAGCGGCGAAGCCGGCACAACAGTCATCCCAGCAGGGTGGTGACTGGCGTTCGCGAATCGCGCAGGCTTCGCAGGTCGCGCAAAAACGCGACGAGGAATTCAACAAGATTCCGCAGTTCGGCAACGGTGTACCACTGCCACCCGAACCAGCGCCGGAAGACGAATTTGAGGCACCACCAGAGGAGTACTATCCAGCTGACCCGCAGCCCAGTCAACCGGGGCCGGGGCAGCAGAACCAGGAGATGGGGGCGTCGGCAAGCACTGCGCAACCGGCACCACAACCTGCTCAACAGGCCTACTCCCGCGATGAACAAGAACGCGAAATGATGGAGGAAGCCCAAAACGCCGGCGAGATGGACCACCGCAGCTCCACGGAAGTTGCAATGGAACTGCTCACCAAGGAGCTAGGTGCACGGCGATTGTAGTTAAGCGTCTGTACACTTGACGGGTAGCGAAAATCTTAAAGAAATTTACGTTGAAAGGACTTTCCATGACTGACCCAATGTCCCAGGCAAATGACATGAACGACCTGCTCGCACAGGCTGCCCGCGTGCAGGCTGAGCTGCAGAAGGCACAGGAAGAAATCCTGGCCGCACACGTTGAAGGCACCGCAGGCAACGGCCTGGTTAAGGTTGTCATGACCGGCGGCGCAGAGCTCGTTGACCTCCAGATCGATAAGTCCGTTGTGGACCCTGAGGACGTTGACACCCTCCAGGACCTCGTTATCGGCGCTTTCAAGGAAGCACACGCTGCCGCTGGCAAGCTGGCTCAGGAAAAGATTGGCCCGCTGTCCCAGGGCATGGGCCAGTCCCAGCAGGGCTACGATGGACCTTCCTTCCAGGATGTCTTCGGCGGCAACCAGTAGTCGCGCGTTAAACTAAAAGGCCGTTATTCCCCGCAGCGGGGGAAGCGGCCTTTTTGCATTTCATAGATAGGGAGAATCGTGTTCGAAGGACCTCTGCAGGATCTCATCGACGAGTTTTCGCGCCTTCCGGGTGTCGGGCCGAAGTCGGCGCAGCGTATCGCTTTTCACGTGCTGCACATGGATCCGGAGGACGTCGACCGCCTGCAAAACGCGCTCGGCGCGGTACGTGATGGCGTGACTTTCTGCCGTATCTGTTGCAACATCTCGCGCGAAGAAGTCTGCCGAATCTGTGTGAACTCGCAGCGCGATGCATCCACTATTTGTGTTGTAGAAGAGCCTAAGGACATCCAGGTCATCGAGCGCACCGGTGAGTATGAGGGGCGCTACCATGTTCTAGGTGGCGCTTTGGACCCGCTGGCGAACGTGGGTCCGAAGGATCTCAACATCTCCGTGCTGCTGCAGCGCATCGGTGGCGTGTTGCCTGACCGCGAGCTGGCGGATTCCACCCCGGACGCGCCGTTGTATGACACGACGCCGGAGATCAAAGAGGTTATCCTCGCAACCGATCCGAACACGGAAGGTGAGGCTACCGCGGCTTACCTGGTGAGGTTGTTGCGTGACTTCCCGGATCTGAAGATCACGCGCCTAGCCTCCGGTATGCCGCTGGGCGGCGACCTTGAGTTCGTGGATGAGCTGACGCTGTCCCGCGCGCTGTCGGGTCGTTTGACGGTGTAGCTGTCTTAGCAGCCGGCCTAATTGCCGGATTGTGGCGCTAAGTTGCGCGAAAATGGCGACGATTTGGCATTTAGGGCGGCTAAGGCAAGCCGGGCTAAGGCAAGCCGCGAGCGTCAGCTGAGCGCCCGCAGTTGCGTGTCTAGAGCTGCGAGCGCGGCGGCTTTGATGCGTTGAGGCGCTCGGTGCGCAGCTTGTCCACGGCCGGGATGTCGAGCGGTTCTAGGTCTGTGAGGGCAACGCCCATGGCCTTGGCCAGCAGGAGGTCAGCCAGCTGCGGGTTACGCGCCAGTGCCGGGCCGTGCATGTAGGTGGCGATGACGCTTCCCTGGACGGCGCCTTCGGCAATGCGCTGCTCGGCGGCGTCGGAAAGATCGGCGGTGGCTGCGGTATCGGCGTTGCCCTGGCCGCGAATGAGCTTGCCCAGCGGCTGCGCGGCAGGGCCCAAGATGGTGGCACCCATGTGGTTCTCGAAGCCGGTGAGGGTTTCGGTCAGCTCCGCGGTGATGCCAGCGCCGGTCGGCTCAGAGGAGACCTCGCCGATGGCACGCTCAGCCATGGAAGCCGTGGTGGCGTCGATGAGACCGACACCGTCAATAATCTGACCCGAAGCACGGAAGGACTCGCCTAAAACCTGCAGGCCAGCACAGATTGAAAGGATCGGGCGGCCAGCCTCAGCTGCGCGGGTCAGGCCGCCGTCTTTGATGAGGTGCTCCGCCGCGAGAATCTGCGCGGTGTCCTCACCACCGCCGAGTGTGTAGACGTCGAGGGAGTCAGGGACTGCCTCGCCAAGCTTGATCGGAACGATCTCAGCTGAAAGGCCGCGCATGCGGGCGCGTTGGCGAAGGACAAGAGCGTTGCCGTCGTCGCCGTAGGTGCCAAGCACGTCGGGCAGAATGAGGCCGATTTGCAACTGCGTCTTAGCCATTGGCGTTCTCCTTTACTTTGCGCTCAAGCGCCTTCTTCAAATCGCGGAAAGCGGTGTAGTTAGCCAGCACCTCGATGCGGCCTGGTGGGCAGGCCTCGATGGCTTTGACTGGATCCGGGATGAGCTCGTGCGAGATATCGGCGTAGACCAAGCGCACAGCAAGGTCGGTGCCGCGCTCGCCGGCGGCCTTGACCGCGAGGTTTTCAAAGTCCTCGAAGCGTACGTCCCACAGCCAGGACATATCGATGCCGTCTGCCACGTGGCCGTTGGTGGCAATGACCAGGCCGTCGGCAGAGCGATCCACCATGGACAGGGCCTCCTGCCAGCCGGCTGGGTTTTTAGCCAGCAGCAGGCGAATTTCACGGTCACCCAAGGTGATGGTGGAGTAACGGCCGGCCACGTCGTTGACGGATTCGGTGGCGGCGATGGCCTTGGCCTCGTCCACGCCGAAGCCTTCCACTGCGGCGGCGATGGCCTGGGCGGCATTGCCACGGTTGGCGCGTCCAGGCAGGGAGAGGCTCAGCTCCTTGTCACCCTGCGGAGTGTGCAAACCATCTTGGTCTACGCGCCAGGTTGGGGTGGGGCGGCGGAACTCGCGGCCGTCGGGAAGCGGCTTGACCGCACGCCAATCATCCTCATCACGCACGATGTGGCCGCCGGTGCGTGGGCACGTCACGGACTCGCCGAGCCATCCAGCGCCGGCGGAGACCCAGATGACGTTCTTGGCGTCGTAGGCCACGGAAGTCATGAGGACATCGTCGCAGTTGGCGATGACCAGCATGTCTGGGTGGGCTTCGACGGCGCCGCGCAGAGCGCGCTCGATCTTATTGATCTCACCGACGCGGTCGAGCTGGTCACGGGAGAGGTTCAGCAGCACCAGCGCCTGCGGATTCAGGTTGTCTGCCACGTGCGGAACGTGCAGCTCGTCTACCTCCAACACGAGGTGGGAGGCGTCTTTGCCCGCCATGAGCGCGGAGATGATGCCAGCATCCATGTTGTCGCCGCCGTCATTGGTAGCGACTTTGTGCTCGCTGCGTACAGCGGCGGCCAGCATGCGGGTGGTGGTGGACTTGCCGTTGGTGCCGGTAACCAGCACCGCAGGGCGGCCACCGCCGAGGTTAGCCATGATCTGTGGATCAATCGCGCCAGCGATAAGGCCACCGATCATTCCGCCGGCGCCTCGTCCGGTTGCGCGGGAGGCGGTGGTGGCCAGCTTGGCAGCGGTCGTGGCGGCGTTGGTACGCAATGAACGCAACGTGCCGGAAAGGTTAAAACTCATGCCCCTAGGGTAGTCGCGTCAGCCCGCGGGGCGGGTACTTGCGCGCCTAGTTTTGGCCGGAGTTTTTATTCTTGGCAGACCCATTTGCCCCGGAGCTGTTCTTTCCGGAGCTGGTTTGGCCCTTGTTGCCCTGCGAGTTTCCGCCCTTGGGCTTGCCACCACGCCGGCCACGGCCACCGCGGCCGCCACGGCGCCGCCGCCGTTTGTTGCCACCCGAGTTCCCAGAGCCGGATTTCTCCTCGTTCTTCGGATTGCCGCCGGGCTTGGCGTTGGAAGAATTGGGATTTTCGTTTGTTTGCTGACTATTGTTCTTCTGCTGGTTGCGGCCGGAGGATTTGCCCGAGCCCGACTTACGGCGCGAGCGCCGCCTATTAGCGCTGCCGGAGCGGCGATTATTGCTGTTCGGCACGTGTGCCTGAGCGCGATTATCGGAATCCTTCTCTGGCTCCGGCTCGATTGCTTCTTGGATGCGCTCGAGCGCTGCAAGGAAAGCAGTGTCAGACATCAGCGGGATGCCCTTGCGGTGGGCGTGCATGGGCTTGCCCACGAAATCGGTGGTGATGTTGCAAACCACCAGCGAGGATTCGCGCGTGAGCTTTTCCGAATAGTTGAGCTCTTCACGTGCGATAGCCGCGATGATGGTGTCTGGATCTTCCATGATCTCTGGCGCGACCACGATCTCCATGCCGCGGTGCAGCTCCTTGCCAGGAACGTATTTGCCCGGATTGTGGTGCTGACGTGGGGCTTCTGCGGCGTCGACACGCACGTGCGAGCGCTGCAAACCAAAGCGATCTGCGCGCAGCTCATCTGGCGCGTATGCACTACGCGTGCCGGTTGCTTGATGCTGATAGAGGCGGTACAGCAGCTGGGTTTGCTCGCGGGAGGTGGCGGCCTCGCTGCGTTGGGCACGTTCAACAGTTGCGGTGGGCGGAGCTACATCAAGGCCGCTGCGCTTGGCGACGGCCGCGAGGCGGACATCGTTATCCCACACCCCCTGGCGGCGGGCGGTGGCCAAAGTATCGACGATGCTGACCGGGGTAGGAACGTGGCCGACCTTCTGGCGGCGGCGCCTGCCCTTATTACGGTTGCGGTTTCGCGAGCGGTTCTGGCGCGCGGCGGCCATCATGGCGCGACGCGCCTCGGAGACGATGAAACCCCAGGTAAAAGGGGTATCGTGCACGATCAAGGTGCGGCCGTCAATTAGCCGATCAAGTGGCTTGAGCAGCCGCGAGAAAGACTGGCCTTCTGCTACTTCCTCAACGCTAAGCCCATGCAGGTGCCGTGGGCCCGGGTTGGTACCAGGGTTGATGATGGCGTGGAATTCTTGGCCTACCTCGTGCTTTTCGTTATAAGTCAGGGCATCGATGGCAACGAGGCGCCCGGTAGAAGGATGGATGCCGGTGGTCTGCACCGTGAGTGCGACGAAAGGGTAGGCAGCAACGGCCTCGGCCTGCGCTATTTCTTGCGCGCTTGGCTGCTTGCTTTCTTTGTCGGTGCTAGCCCGGCCGGGATTGTGCGGGCGGCCAGCAGCCAGCGCGGCCGGTGAAGGCGCGGGGGCTGGATCGGGGCCGGGGGTGGTGCTCATTGTTTTAAGTGTAGTACCCCGGCTGGACACGTTGGCTCAACGGGCGAGCGTGTGACCTAGCCGCGGATAATGATGGTGATGGTTCCTGGCGTGGTGGGCTTCCGGGTCGTTGACGTTGGGGAGGCCGGACGCGTGGTCGAGTTAGGAGTCGTGGATTCCTCGGTGGTGCATGCTTCCGTAGTTTCGGTGGTGCTTGCTTCCTTAGTTGGGGTAGGAGAGGTGGAAGTCGAGCTCGGCTCCGATGTCGTCGGCGTGGTGGAGGTTGCCGGTGGCTTCGAGATGTTTGGATCCGTGCGGGTAGGCGAAGGTGCAGTTCGCGTTGGCTCCTTTGCATTACGCGGTTGGGGAGAAGGCTCCTTCGTTGGGGTGGCCGGCGGAAGCGTCGGTACCGGCAGTGGCGCTGGAAGGTTCTGGTCGTCACCAGAAGCATGGCGCGGCGACGTTGGGCGGGAAGGAACGCGTGGGTTTTCCTTGTTGCCCTCGAGCATGGTCTGCGCATCTGGCGCAGCGAGGACGTGTTCGGCGGAATCCCGGGAGCTTTCGTCTGTGTTGGGTTCTGCGGTGGGTTCGACGGCGTCGGAAGTCTGCTTCCGTGTAGCTACAGCACTGCGGTCTTTGGTGCCTTCGCGGGAATCCTCGCGAGACGTGGTGCGTGAGCCAGGCTCTGCCGTGGCTTTTTGGGCGCTGGAAGTGCCGAAAATGTCCCGGTAGGGCGAAAGACCGCGTGGGAAGACTGAGTCCTCATAGGAGCGGCTTTGTGCTTCGGTAGCTTCTTCGCGAGCCTGCTCATCCACGGAAAAGATGGAGGCCGCGAGGTTTGCGCCACCGCCGACGATGATCGCTGCGCTGGCAGCGGCCACGAGTTTTAGTCCGGCACTGCCGCCGACGAGAGGCATGGAGGAGGTCTGCGAAGACATCAGCGCCAGCGACGCCAGCGACAACGGCACGCTTGTCATCAGACTGCTCATCGGCATAAACGACAAGGCGAGGCTTGCCCTCATCCATGCAGTAATAGGCGCGTGCTACGGCGAGCAGGCCACTGTTTTGGTAGCTCGAAACGGTATCGGCCAAACGGTGGGCGTCATCATGGCTAAGCGAGGCGATCTGCACACCATCGACCGCCACGTTGACGCTGCGGCGGCCAAAGAAACGGCGCGCATGCAGGGTGACCAAGAAGTGCTCGGCGGATTCCGGGAAGACGTCCATCTTGGACTGGAACTGAGTGATTGCCGCAGCCGTAGTGCCAGGCAGCATGGCCCAGCGCTCTGCCGGCGGGTTATTGACCGGAACACACAGGCCAGGGGCCGGTAGCTCGACATCGAAAGAAGGCCATTCCTCGCCATCAAACTCCACCATGGTTACGCGTGCGGTAACCAGAGGACGCAAACCTGCATCGATGATCCAATCAAGCTCGGTATAAGCCGCAGCTTCTTCCCGTTCGAGGTAGCCGATGGTGGTGTCTTCGTAGCGGACACGGAAGCCTTCGTCAGAAGAGCCCGTGAGGTTGACCTCCACTGCAGGCTGTTCAGAACCAGATTCTTCCATTAGCTCGACGAGGAAATCTGGGCTTACTTCTTGGATGGGAATTTGATTTACATCGCCAAAACCATGGTTAGGGACCATGTAGTTTGTCGATTTCATCTGTATTCGCTTTCGTAGGGTGCGGGGAAGAAGTTTGGGAGTAGGGATGCGAGCTATAAGGAGACAGACTTAGAGGGTCTGCTGCGCCTAGAGCGCGCTAACCCTCTAAAAGAAACTAAATCCACCCTACCGACTCGTAGCTTTGAACTCAAACGTATAAGCGGCATTTGAGCAGGTCGAAAGGTTGCCGTGCGCTGACTGAGTTGGGCAATGAGCGTGCAATTAAAGGGCAATCAACACTGCGATCAAAACGGCGATGCAAACAATCACGAGGGCGAAGATGAGCCAGCTCTTATTGTTCTTCTTTGTCGGGGTGGAATCCGCTGTGGCCTTTTGCGGGAGCCGGTCGATACGGGACAAGTCTTCATCGGTGATGGCCTTGAAACTGGCGGTCTCAAAAGTGGCCGCAGCAGAGCTTGCGCTACGGGTGTTTTCCGCCAGTAGGCGTTCCTGGCCGGAGCCGTCGCGGGTTTCCTGTTCTATCTGCTTGCCAGCATAAATGTTGAGCACTCGTCCGCCTTGGCGAGGGAAGTGGTAGGCATGGGCGAGCGTGCTTAGCCCCTGCTTGGCATGCTGGACGAGCAGGTCCGGAAGATAGTCCGGGTAGCTATCCAGCGTGCCGATGAATTGTGGGCCAAGATAAGCGCTGATGCGCTGCGGATCGGATTCGGCCGCGCGCAAGGTAACCAGCAGATGGATTCGCCCAAACTGCGGAATGTCGACCTCGTCTGGGATATCCGTGATGCTTATCGCTGGGGCAAAAGAAAGCAGCGCCCACGGGCTGGACGGCGGATTATTCGCGGGCAGGCACAGGCCCGGACGCGGCAGCAACACCGTGGGCTGGGGGCTTTGGCGAAGCGTTACTGCTGGAGTCAGCTGGGCGTCGAAAAGCAGCTCTATCTCTGGGTACTCAGCCGCATCCTGAGGCGCAATCAGACCTACGACGCCGGCGGCGGTCGCCACCTGCCAGGTGCCGTCGGGCTGCCTGGACAAAGTGGCGTTGACCTCTCGCTGTTTTGCTTCCGCAGAAGGCGAATTCTGGGATGCCGATGCGGGGTGCACGGGCAATTCCTGCACCGCGCCGAGCCCCAAGTGGGGGATGGGATAGAGCGATAAAGTCATGCCTCGACTTCTACCACCTTTAGCCCAGCGCGCGGTTGACCGCCGAATTGATGGCGAAAATCGAAGCACGCGTGGTGGAGCCGGCAATGCCAGCGCCCCACACTTTGGTGCCGTTGACGTCGGCGGCAATGTAGCAGGCAGCTTCGGCGTCGTCGCCAGCGCTACGCGATTGCTGTGCGTACTCGATTACCTCGAAATCAATTCCCAACGCTTCGAGGGCATTGGCGTAGGCCGCAATCGGACCGTTGCCGTGGCCGGAAACCACAGACTCCACCTCGTTGTAGATGACTGTCGCGGTGACCTTGGCTTCGGCGTCGTCGCCTACCGCGTTATCGATCTGGAAGCTCTTGTGTGCAAGCGGTGCCTCGCGGTCCAGGAACTCGGTGGCGAAGATATCCCACATGCCCTTGGAACCGACCTCGCCGCCTTCGGCATCCGTGACTTCTTGGACCACGGCGGAAAATTCTGCCTGCATCGCGCGCGGCATATGAATGCCGTGATCGGTCTTCATGATGTAGGCAACGCCGCCCTTGCCAGACTGGGAGTTCACGCGGATAACTGCCTCGTAGTCGCGCCCCACGTCCTTCGGATCGATTGGCAGGTAAGGCACCTCCCATTCGGTCTCGCGCAGCTCTTCCCACGAGACGTCCGTGTTGATGGCGCCGGGGCGTACCTCGTTGGCCAGGGCGTCGAGGCCCTTGTTGATGGCGTCCTGGTGGGAACCGGAAAAAGCGGTAAAGACCAGCTCGCCGCCGTAGGGGTGGCGCTCAGGAACGCGCAGCTGATTGCAGTACTCCACGGTATCGCGGATAGTGGGCAGGTCGCTGAAATCAATTTGTGGATCGACGCCTTGGGTGAGCATGTTCAGGCCCAGCGCCACCAGATCCACATTGCCGGTGCGCTCGCCGTTGCCGAACAGGCAGCCCTCGATGCGGTCCGCGCCCGCCAGATAACCCAGCTCGGCAGCCGCGATGCCGGCACCGCGGTCGTTGTGTGGGTGTAGCGACAGGATGATGCTTTCTCGCTTGGCCAGGTTGCGGTGCATCCATTCGATGGAATCCGCGTAGACGTTCGGCGTAATCATCTCCACCGTGGAAGGCAGGTTGATGATCATTGGGTGCTCGGGCGTGGGCTCCATGATTTCAACCACGGCGTCGCATACCTCTCGGGCAAATTCTAGCTCCGTGCCGGTGAAAGACTCCGGGGAGTATTGCCAGCGCCAGTTCGTGTCGGGGTAGTCCTGGGCTACTTCTTTGATGAGCGCTGCGGCGTCGCAAGCCAGCTTCTTGACTGCAGGGCGGTCTTTGCGGAAGACCACGCGGCGCTGCAGCTTCGAGGTGGAATTGTAGAAGTGCACGATGACGTTCTTGGCGCCCGCGCAGGCCTCAAAGGTGCGCCGGATTAAGTGCTCGCGTGCTTGCACCAGGACCTGGATGGTGACGTCTTCAGGGATCTTGTTCTGCTCGATGATCTCGCGCACGAAGTTGAAGTCGGTCTGAGATGCGGAAGGAAAACCTACCTCGATTTCCTTGTACCCCATCTTGACCAGCAGGTCGAACATGCGGTGCTTGCGCTGCGGGCTCATGGGGTCGATCAGCGCTTGGTTGCCATCGCGCAGATCGACCGCGCACCACTGTGGAGCGCAAGTGATTTTCTTATCCGGCCAGGTGCGGTCCGGCAGCTGAATGTCTTCTACTTCTTGGGCAAAGCTGCGGTAACGGTGGGTGGGCATTGCGGAACCGCGCTGCTTATTCCAGGCGGGCTGGTTCTTGCCAAAGTCGCCGTTAGGGGTAGTGATTTCGCGTGGGGCGGTGATAAAAGAATCGTTGGGAGCCATGATTTGTCCTTGCTGCTTCGTTAAGGAAGCGGATAAAGAGGTACCGTTTAGCCAGCAGCGGCGGGGGTGGGAAGGCGCAGTTTGGATGCGCATCGTGAAAACCCGCGACGGGGGCGCTGGCCGGTGGGTTTGAAAGGCCTAAATCCCGCCGCGGCAAATAAGGAGGAGGCTCTGCCGCATAGTCATGTGAATCACACTAGCGCGCTTCTCACGATGTGGCAAGAGTTCTCACATATTGGGATCTCCTTTTGTTGGGGTGGGAGAATTCCACGCAAATCGAGGTGGGGTCTGAAGCATGCCGATAACATTGCATAACGTGCACGAAGTCAAGAATGCGGCCGGCGCAGAAGTGGCGCATAGCGCGGCCCCTCGTCTCGGTAGGCAAGATTGGATTGCCGCGAGTCTAATTGCTGTGCTGGGCAACCTCCTGCGGATTGGGGTGCTGGCCCTTTTTGCGCAGGCTAACGAAGATAACTTAGGCGGCCTGCTGACCAAATGGGACGCAAAGTACTACACGGAGATTGCCCGTGCTGGTTACTTCGGTGCTGACGTTGCCGCGGACGGAAACGTCAATGAAGTAACGATGGCCTTCTTCCCGGGCTTTCCACTCGTCATAAAGGCGGGCAGCTTCTTTGTTGCGAATGAAGCTGCCGTCGCCATTGTTCTGAACTTCCTCTTCACTTTTCTCATGGCTGCGGGCGTCATGGCCATCGCGCAGCGCATGGGGGCCGGTTTTAAGGCCCGCGCGGTTGCCGCCATCGCCGTGACCAGCGCCCCGATGTCCATCGTGTTCGCCATGCCCTACACGGAGGCGCTCTTCGGCGCGCTGGTGATGTGGATGCTCGTTGCCTTGCTGGATGAAAAGTGGTGGCTGGCCGGCCTTTTAGGCTTTGCGCTTTCCGCAGTGCGGCTCACGTCTATCGACGTCCTCGTGGTCTTTGCCCTCATCGTATTATTCAAGGCCGTCCGCGAGTGGAAGGCCTGGCTGAGCCTCATCTTCGCAGCGATTCCATTGGGTGCTTACCTGACGTGGGCGAATAGCTATCTCGGGCAGGCAGGTGGCTACTTTGGCATCCAAGAAAAACACTGGAACTCCCATTTCGATTTCGGTGCGGCAACGCTCAAGTGGATATGGTCCACGCTTTTGACCTCTGACAACGTGGGCTATCTGCTTTCCGCGCTCGTAATCGTCGGCGCGCCCATCCTGTTGCTCTTGGGCTGGCGGCGCTTGCCAGCGCCGGTTTGGTTTTTCGCCGCCGCGCTCATAGCGAATGTTTTGTTCTCTGATGGCATCATGCATTCGCGCCCACGCCTGCTTTTGCCCGCGGCGGTCTTGTTTATTCCATGGGCAATCAAGCTGGCTAGTTCCGTGATCACCCGCAGCACCGCAGCGCTATGCGGCGCCTATGTTCTCTTCGGTGCGTGGTTTTCGGCGCACATGCTTGCCGTATTCGAGTGGGCTATTTAGGTCTGGATCTGCCGCGTGGAGGAGCCCACTGGGCGGCGCGACAAGATGACCGTGCCTAGGATCATCACGGCTAGAGCTAAGGACATGAGCGTCCAGCCCGCCAGCGAATCAACCTGGAATTGCTCGCCCAAGACCACGTAGCCCAAGCCAAAAGCAACGATGGGCTCCATGATGGTCATAGCTGGCAGGGATTGCTTTAGCGCACCGGCGTGGAAAGAATATTGCTGGAGCACGGTTCCGCCGCCGGCGAGGGCGATTAAGCCCCAAAACTGCCAGGACACCAAGAGCTGGCCAAGGTCCTCGTGGGAGAAGATGTCCACCACGGACTTAGATAGCAGCGCCACATAGCCGTAGAGGATGCCGCAGGAAGTTCCCAAGGCCAAGGCGCGCCGGGCGGGGAAGCGCCACGCTAGGAAGCAGAGCAGCGCCAAGCCCAGTGCGCCGCACAGCAGCGGCGGCCACCATTGCGAAAGGGAGGGGCGCGGATCGCCGGCAACGGGGCGGCCGTAGACCACCAAGATGCCCACTGCGATGGTCAGCGCGCTGCACCAGAAGATTTCATGAAAAGACAGCGGCCGCTTGGAGTACCAGGCAGAAAGCGGCAAGGTGAACATCAGCGAGAGCACCAAGATGGGCTGAACTACCAGCAGGGTGCCAAAGCCTAGGGCGACAATCTGCAGGCCATAAGCCACAATGGCGGCAAGTGTGCCGACCCACCACACGGGATTGCGCATCGCGGTGCGCATGACCGAGCCGGAGGCTTCAAGTGCGATCCGGTGACGGACTACCGTGCCCCAAGCCACGGTGAGCGCGGAGGCTAGGGCAAAGAAAACCGCCAAGAGATTGCTGAACACCCCCACCACCGTAGTAGGTAGTCGCCCTTTTTAACGAATACTGCTCACGGGTGAAAATAAATGTTTCAAAGTCGTTCAGTTCGCCTCTTTTGGTGCGGTGAATAAAAACACTTTGATCCCCTTCACATATTGTGAAAGGAAGTACCTCGTCGGGGTAGCATGGACAACTGACTAATGCACGACAGGTATAGCGGGGCTTATCGGGCCTGTGGCTATAGACTGTCGCGGGAAGCGCACAGTGAAAGGTGGATATCCCAACGTGGCCTTAATCGTTCAAAAATACGGAGGTTCCTCCCTCGAAACCGCGGATCGCATCCGCGCCGTCGCCGAGCGCATTGTGGCTACCAAGAAGGCGGGCAACGACGTGGTTGTTGTCTGCTCCGCCATGGGGGACACCACCGATGAACTCCTCGACCTTGCTGCCCAGGTCAACCCAGTGCCACCGCAGCGTGAAATGGACATGCTGCTTACCGCCGGCGAGCGCATTTCTAACTCCCTGGTTGCTATGGCCGTGGAATCCTTCGGCGCCGAGGCGCAGTCCTTCACTGGCTCTCAGGCAGGCGTGCTTACCACGGAGCGCCACGGCAACGCGCGCATCGTGGACGTCACGCCGGGCCGCATCACCGAGGCCCTGGACCAAGGCAAGATCTGCATCGTCGCTGGTTTCCAGGGCGTTAATAAGGAAAGCCGCGACGTCACCACCTTGGGCCGCGGCGGTTCCGACACCACTGCGGTAGCCCTTGCCGCTGCGCTGCACGCCGATGTTTGCGAGATCTATTCCGACGTCGACGGTGTCTACACCGCAGACCCACGCATCGTGCCGAACGCGCAGAAGCTCGAGAAGCTCTCCTTCGAGGAGATGCTGGAGATGGCAGCCGTCGGCTGCAAGATTCTGGTTCTGCGTAGTGTGGAATACGCCCGCGCATTCGATCTGCCCCTGCGAGTTCGCTCGTCTTATTCAAACGACCCCGGCACTTTGGTGGCCGGTTCAATGGAGGATATCCCTGTGGAAGAAGCAGTACTGACTGGTATCGCGACCGATACCTCTGAAGCAAAGGTCACCGTTCTGGGCATTCCGGATCGTCCAGGGGAGGCCGCCAAGATCTTCCGCGCCATCGCGGAGGCGGAGATCAACATCGATATGGTCCTGCAAAACGTCTCCTCCTTGGAATCCGGAACCACCGACATCACCTTCACCTGCCCGCGCGCGGATGGCCCGCGTGCCATGGAGATTTTGACCAAGCTCAAGAATGAGGGCCACTGGGCAAACGTGCTTTACGACGACCAGGTGGGCAAGGTTTCCTTGGTCGGTGCCGGAATGAAGTCGCACCCAGGGGTCACCGCAGACTTCACCGAGGCGCTTCGCGACGCCGAGGTAAACATGGAGCTCATCTCCACTTCGGAGATCCGCATCTCCGTGCTGGTGCGAGAGCTGGAACTGAACAAGGCAGCCATTGCGCTCCACGAGCGCTTCCAGCTCGGGGGCGAGGAAGAAGCTACCGTTTACGCTGGCACGGGCCGTTAATTTAGGAAGAAGGAATTTTTCATGACCACCGTTGCAGTTGTTGGTGCTACCGGCCAGGTGGGACGCGTCATGCGTTCCATCTTGGAGGAGCGGGATTTCCCAGCTGACAAGGTTCGTTTCTTTGCCTCGCCGCGTTCTGCTGGCCAGGAACTGGTGTTCCGTGGCGAGAAGGTTGTGGTTGAGGATCTCTCGCAGGTAACCGAGGAATCCGTCGCTGACGTCGACATTGCTTTGTTCTCTGCCGGCGGCGCTACTTCGCTCGATTGGGCCCCGGTCTTTGCCGCTGCAGGCGCAATCGTGGTGGATAATTCCTCCGCATACCGCAAGGACCCCGAAGTTCCGCTCATTGTCTCTGAGGTAAACCCCGAGCAGGCAAAGAACCTGCCGAAGGGCATCATTGCTAATCCGAATTGCACCACCATGGCCGCAATGCCGGTTCTTAAGGTCTTGCACGATGCTGCCGGCCTGAACCGTTTGCACGTGTCTTCTTATCAGGCAGTTTCTGGCTCTGGCTTGGCTGGTGTTGAGGCCTTGACCAAGCAGGCCGCCGAGATTGGAGATCGCAACGTAGAGCTTGTCCATGATGGCTCCGTTCTCGAGGTCTCTGAGGAAGAGCTTGGCCCATACGTTGCGCCGATTGCTTTCAACGCGCTGCCTTTCGCTGGCAACTTGGTTGATGATGGCTCCGAGGAAACCGATGAGGAGCAGAAGCTGCGCAACGAGTCGCGCAAGATCCTGGGTATTCCTGAGCTTAAGGTTGCTGGCACCTGCGTGCGCATCCCGGTATTTACCGGCCACACCCTGACGATGCATGCGGAGTTCGACAAGGCAATCACTCCGGACGAGGCACGCCGCCTGCTTGGCGACGCCCCCGGTGTCAAGGTCGTCGACGTTCCGACCCCGCTTGCTGCCGCAGGCGTGGACGAGTCCTTGGTGGGCCGTATCCGCCAGGATCAGTCCGTTGATGACAACAAGGGCCTCGTGCTGGTTGTTTCCGGCGATAATCTGCGCAAGGGCGCAGCTTTGAACACGATTCAGATTGCTGAGTTGTTGGTCTAGCGCGCGGACCCAAAACAAAGCCATAAAACACAGAAAGGAGCTTGTACATCCAATAAACGGATGTACAAGCTCCTTTTTAGCTATCTACTTCGGATTCTTACTTTGGTACTTCCGGCTTGGTGTGCTCGACGAAGACCACGGAAGGATCTGGGTCCTCGCGGTCATACTCGAGTTCTTCGTCTGCTTCGAGATCTTCGTGGATTTCTTCTTCGACGGTATCGACAAACTCCGCAGTTTCCATGTTGGAGGCCGTGGCCAAGGTGCGCAGTTCCTTCTCATTCTTCTTGGTAAAGTGCTCGCGCGGATCAAGGCGACGCTGCACCAGCGTACGAGCACGCGTACGGCGGTCTGATTCCTTTACCATCTTGCCGCGATTCTTAACCCAGCCAAAGAGCATGATAGCGATGACCACCAAGCCGCCGTAGCCAAGAATTGGATAAATCAGTCCGACGAGGTCCTTGAAATCAGCGAAGGACAACGCAAAGCCAAAGAGGCAGGTGATGAGATAGACGGGGTAAAAGCGCTTCTCATGGCCGCGCGTCAGGCGTTTAGCCAGCGCGTAGAACATGCCCACTGCGGTGTTGAAGATCATGCCGTAAATGACAAAAGTCATTCCGTAACCCAGCGCTGGGTGGATGGTGTTAATCAATGCTAGGACAGGCATTGCCTGGCCATTTACCTGCGGTGCGGCAAAGAATAGGGCGCAGACCAGCAACGCCAGCATGAACAGGAAAATAGCGCCACCAATAACACCGCCTAGGCCGACGGTCTTGTTATCCAAGAAGTTTCCGCCAATCACAATGGCCATGGAAACGGTGCAAATAGCGGTTAGGCCAGTGTAATTAAGCGAGGCGATCCAAGGATTAGCGATTGCCGGATCAACGTTGTGGATGGCGTAGTTGTTTGCTTCCTCAAAGGTCGCTTGGTTCGTCACCAAAGTGTAGATAGTGACGAAGCCGATGAAGGCGATGATAAAAGGCGTGATAAAGCCCAAGACAGCGGTGACTTTATCGACGTCGAGAAGCCCCGTGATGAGCACCAGCACCAGCATGATCAAGGAGCCCACCCACGTTGGGAGGGAAGGGAATTGCTGGGCGAGGTTGGCGCCGCCGCCGGCGAACATGACAAAGCCCACCGCAAAAAGCGTGATGATGGTGGCCCAGTCGAGGATCTTCGAGGTGATAGGCGCGGTGATTTGGGAGTAAACAGCGGTATGCTCCGAAGCCTGGAAATAGGATCCAAGCTGTAGGAAAGCGATGCCTGCGACGACCATGAGGGCGGCGGCCAATACCATGCCCCACAATCCGAGCGTGCCGAAGGATACAAAATATTGCATGGCTTCCTGGCCGGAGGCAAAGCCAGCGCCGACCATAACGCCAATAAAGGCCATGGAGATGGCTACTGCGCGTTTAAACATAAGATGTGGGGAGTCTCGCTATCTCACACGCGCCGGGAGGGTAAGTCCGCGCTCATCATTTTGCAGGCTGTGCTTTTGTGTGCGGGGCGTTTGCTGCCATGGTGGCGCAAGACCGGTTCGACGTTCGATTTATCACGTGTGCGTTGTAAAACATTAGGCGTATGAGCTGGGTTAGGCCAACTCATACGCCTTGGAAAGGTCTGCTTAAGCAGGAAGGGGAGAGAGCTTTGTATTAGTCTCGTGGAACTTCTGGCTTGGTGTGCTCGACGAAGACAACTGAAGGATCAGGATCTTCACGGTCGTACTCGAGCTCGTCATCTGCCTCGAGCTCCTCGTGGATTTCTTCGGCAACGGTGTCCTCAAACTCGTCGGTCTTCATATTGGAAGCGGCCGCGAGCTTTGCGAGCTCCTTCTGGTTCTTCTTGGTGAAGTGCTCGCGCGGGTCGAGCTTGCGCTGGACCAGGGTGCGAGCACGCACTCGACGTTTGCTTTCGGAAGTAATTTTGTCGCGCTTTATAACCCAGTTGAAGACCATAACGGCAATCATCAGCAGGCCAAGGTAGCCCAAGATTGGGTAGATGTTGCTGACCAAAGACTTGAAACCGACGAAGGAAAGAATGAAACCGATGATGCAGGAAGCGGCATAGACTGGGTAGAAAAGCTTCGGCTTCTTACGGGTCAGGCGCTTGCCCAGCGCGTAGAACATGCCCACTGCGGTGTTAAAGACCATGCCGTAAATGACAATCGTCATCACATAGCCCAGAGACGGGTGAATGGTGTTGATGAGCTCTAGAACCGGCAGATCTTTTGCATGCACGGTCGGTGCCACCATGAATAGGGAGGCCACGAGCAGTGTCAGCAGAAGCAGGTAGATAAAGCCGCCGATGAGGCCACCGATGCCCACTGCACGATTGTCGAGGATGTTGCCGCCGATGACGATAGACATGGATACCGCGCACATGACGTTCAGGCCGGTGTAGTTCAGGGCGGCGAGCCACCAGTTGCCCAGCGTGGTGTCAACGTTATTCGTGGCGAATTCGTTGAGGTGGCTCCAATCAACGTCGGCGGTGGCGATGGTATAGCCGGTGGCCAAGACGATAAAGATGATGATGAATGGAGTAATGGTGCCGATGACTGCGGTGACGCGGTCAACGTCGAGCAGGCCGACGAGCAGGACGAGCACCAACATCAGCGTTGCACCTACCCAAATCTTTATGTCTGGGAATTGCTGCGTGATGGTGGATCCGCCACCGGCGAACATCACGAAGCCGATGGAAAAGAGCGTGGCAATCGTGGACCAGTCCAAGATCTTGGAGGTAATTGGTCCGGAAATTTTGTCGTACACCGCCGTGTGCTCTGTGGCCTGGAAATAAGATCCCAGCTGCAAAATTGAAATGCCGGTGATGATCATCAACCCGGCAGCCAGCGCTACGCCCCAGAAACCAGTGGTTCCGAAGGCTACGAAGTACTGCATAGCTTCCTGGCCCGAGGCAAAGCCCGCGCCGACAACAACACCGATAAACGCCATGGAGATAGCCAATGCGCGTTTCATCATGAGGAGATTTCTCGCATTCTCACACGCGCCGGGCAAAAAGAAATGCGCGCATTTTTGTAGCGCGCTGGCCCGGGTCGACCTTCGATTTGTCACGTGTGTTTTTAAGCCATGCTACTTTTCTTTAATGCCTTTCATCCAGACAATTTTCTAAAAGTGCACAGAAATTTCGCGAAAACTTCTTGGGTTCCAGCGCTAAAATCGCAGCTAATTGTACCGAAAGTGAAGCCTGGTAAATAGTAGGTAACGATTCGCGCTAATGATTCCTGGCTAGGCTCCTGTACCTTCGATGAGGTCTTTGCGGGCGCGGGCAACGCGGGAACGAATCGTGCCGATGCGTACGCCAGCGATTTTGGCTGCTTCTTCGTAGGAATAGCCCAGTACTTGGGTGAGGATGAGGGCTTCGCGGCGGTCTGCGGGCAGGGCGTCGATTAGCGTGCGGGCGTCGATCCAATCGCTCCACGCTCCGGAGTTCTCGGTCGAAGGCGTCTGTGCCGCTGCGTCTTCATATTCCGTTGCAGCCTTTCGCGGGCGCGCCATGTCGTGGCGAATGTTGTCCACCCATACGCGGCGCGCGAGGGAAAGCAACCAGGTGCGTGCTGAGGAGCGCGCGGCGAAGCGGGGGAGCGCGCTGATGACTCGTAGGTACGTCTCTTGGGTGAGATCGTCTGCGATTTCCGCGCCGCCTAGGTGCGCGAGAAGACGCCACACATCATCCTGAGTGGACTTAATAAACTCCGTGAGAGCTGCGCGATCGCCGCGGCCGGCCTTGAGCGCAAGGTCAGTGACGCGGGCGTCGTCATGCTCGGAGTGGTGTTTCACCAAAATGAACTTACCAGGATGAACGCTAAATTAGATTTCCCTGGCAGAACTTATTAATTCGCTGATTTTTGTTGCGAGGGCCTATTAAGCGGGGTAGGTTATTGCTTGTCCGTGATTGATAATCCACCCCAAATTATCAACAATTTTATTGACTAGTTCCCGCTAGTTTTCTTAGGAGGCTTTCCATGACTAACTCTGAAGCTGACAAGGTCCTCGACAAAGGCCAGCGCCCCGCAGGCGGCCCAAATACCACCAGCCCTTCCGGTCAGCCGGTTGCTACCGAGAATACCAGCATTACCGCAGGTCAGAACGGCCCAGTTGTTCTCAATGACATTCACCTGATTGAGAAGCTTGCGCACTTCAATCGCGAGCGCGTGCCAGAGCGCACCCCGCACGCAAAGGGCCATGGCGCCTTTGGCGAGCTGCACATCACCAACGATGTCTCGCGCTACACCAAGGCGAAGCTCTTTCAACCAAACACTGTCACCCCAATGATGGGCCGTTTCTCCACCGTTGCTGGCGAGCAGGGATCTCCGGATACCTGGCGCGATGTGCACGGCTTCGCACTGCGTTTCTATACCGAGGATGGCAACTACGACATCGTCGGCAACAACACCCCGGTCTTCTTCCTGCGTGACGGCATGAAGTTCCCTGACTTCATTCACTCCCAGAAGCGTCTCGGCGTCAACGGCCTGCGTGACGCGGATATGCAGTGGGACTTCTGGACCCGCAACCCAGAGTCCACCCACCAGGTCACCTACTTGATGGGTGACCGCGGTACCCCGAAGACCACCCGCCACCAGAACGGCTACGGCTCCCATACCTTCCAGTGGGTCAACGAAGAAGGCGAGGCCTTCTGGGTGAAGTACCACTTCAAGTCTCGCCAGGGTGTTGAGAACTTCACTGATGCTGAGGCAGGTGAGATGGCAGGCAAGAACGCCGACTATCACCGCGAGGATCTCTACAACGCCATCGAAGAAGGCGACTACCCAATCTGGGACGTCAAGGTTCAGATCATGCCGCTTGCTGAAGCAGCTGAATACCGCTTCAACCCGTTCGACCTCACCAAGGTTTGGTCCAAGAAGGACTACCCACTGGTTGATGTCGGATACTTTGTGCTCAACCGCAACCCACGCAACTTCTTCGCGCAGATCGAGCAGGTTGCTTTGGATCCTTCCAACCTAGTCCCAGGCATCGGCCTTTCTCCGGACAAGATGCTGCAAGCTCGTGTCTTTGCTTATGCTGACCAGCAGCGTTACCGCATTGGGCCGAACTACAAGCAGCTGCCAGTTAACCAGCCACTGAATGCGGACAAGGTCAACACCTACGAGCACGAGGGAAGCATGCAGTTCCTCTTCAATGCTCCTGAGGATCCGGTTTACTCCCCGAACCGCCACGCAAAGGGCGGCGGCTACCTCGACGGTGACGTCAACGACCGTAGCCAGCTAGAGACCACCACCGCTCCGGATCTCTACGTCAACCCGGACCCAGCAGGTTTGGACTTGGTTCGCGCACCGTATGTCCGCCACGCTGAGGATTCCGATACCGCGCAGGCAACCGACCTGTACGAGAACGTCTACAACGACGAGGAGAAGGAGCGCATGGCGGACAACATTACCAACGCCATGGCTGGTGTTTCCTCCGAGACCGAGGAGCGCATCTACGCTTACTGGGGCGCAGTTTCCCCACGCCTAGAAAAGCGCGTTCGCGAGCTCTTCGCAGAGAAGAACTAGCACGTACTACAACCTCTTAATCACAGGCCTGAGCGTCCGCTGCCATAGCGTCGCTCAGGCCTCGTGCTTTCATGCCTTCGACGTCATAGCAGGGGCCCTGCATGCCGCTACTAGTGGTGCCGATGTGAGGTTCACCCTTCCACTTTTGGCCATCCCAATAAGCCCAGGCGAACCAATCGGTATTGCGCTGGGCAATGTATGCCCACGAACCGTCACAATCGATAACAGTCATGTTGCTCATCGAGGTGTTGGCCTGCTGAAGTGCATCGACTGAGCAGCTGCCTTTGCTTTGCGCCTGTGGCGTATCTGGCGCTGGCTGCTCCGGCTCGACCGTGGCGGTGACGGTCTTGGTTGTCGGGGCGGGCTGATCTTCGGCCTTGCTGCTGGTGGTGGTTGGGGTCTCACTAGTGGCGGTTTCTTTTGCGGCCGCGTTGGATTCGGCTGCTGCGAACTGCGGCTCGCTATCTGCAGTGTCTTTGGGGGAGCAGGCGGTGAGTGGAAGAAGTGCGGCTAGGGGGAGAATCAGTAGGGAACGTTTCATGGGCTAAATCCTATGATCAGTTGGTTGGAAGTTTTGGGATTTCTGTATCTTTGCCCCGACTTAAAACGGCGCGCCTGCGTTGTTTGCGGTGGTGGGAGCGATATTTTTTAAAGGATGAACTCCCGCCTTGCTGATTTGCCGTCCCGTCCCTCGCGCCTGCGTGGCGCACTTCTGTGCTTGCTGGTGGTTCTGCCCTTGGTGGTAGGTGCCATTGTGACAGGCGTGACGGGGTGGGATGCCTCACGTGCGTGGTCGAGTGAGGGAACCGGTGCGCCGACAGAAGGTCAAGCAGGTGCGGCGTCGTTAAGCGAGGCGGCGCGTGCCGCAAGCCAGGCGCAGGCCCAGGCTGGCTTTTTGAAGTCGGGAACCCAGCAGCTTTCCACCGGCACGGGCAAGCTGAAGGATGGTGCTGGTGAGCTGGGCGGTGGCGTCGACAAGCTCAGCGCCGGATCGCAGGAGCTTTACGACGGCCTGATTCAGCTGCAGTCCGGCACCAACCAGCTGGGCAATGGTGCAACTGAGGTGGCAAACGGCGTGGGTAACGCAGTGGATCAAATTACAGGTCTTACCGTGGTGCAGGGCCAGCTGCTGGCCGCCATCGACGGCACGCTGAAGGACCTTGAGGGAAATAATTCCCCCGAGGCGCGCAACATCAAGTCGCAGCTCGGGGACCTGCGCAATCAAGTCAATAATTTTCAGATTGACCAGAATCTAACTAATCAACTTAAGCGCTTGAAGGATGGCTCACGGGAGCTTTCCAATCAGCTCGCGGTTAACGGCTATGCCTATCACGATGGCGTGTATAAGGCAGCGGATGGCGCCAAGCGTTTGAACGATGGCACCAAGGAGCTTAATTCCAAGGTTGATGAGGCTCTCGGCGGCATCGACAAGCTGGACAAAGGTGCCAAGCGTGTTGACGGCATGGCGAAGCAGAACCAAACCAAGGTGCAGGATGTGCAGCGTGCGTTGCCGGCTGCCGCGGATGGTCAGGGTGCGGAAGTAAAGATGCTGAGCCCCATCGTGGCGCTGCTTATCGCGGCGATGGTCTCGCTCGGTGGAACTGCCCTGGGCGCTTATGTGGTGCGTTCGCGGAAGCCTTGGCTGAGCCTTCTTGCTGGTGTAGTTGTGCTGACTGCCGCGGCTGAGATTGTCTTTATGATTCTGGCTACCGGCGTTGATGGCATGGCTGCGGGGCTGGCTGCTGCCATGGCTGCGGCGACCGCGCTGGGAAGCGCTGGTCTTACGGCAGTGGTGCTGCACTACTTCCCGAAGATCGGCGCCGGTGTAGTCATTGTCCTTGGTTTGCTGCAACTTGCTGCGGTGGGCTGGTTCTGGAAGTCTGCAACTGCCGCCACCGCTGTGGCCGGGGTGTGGAAGACCGTGATGGGCTTGCTGCCAATGCACTGGTCAACGGTTGGCTTTACGGTTGCCGGTAACTCGGGGCAGCTGAGCCTCGCGTGGATCGGGCTTGGCATCCTTGTAGCAGTTGGAATTTTTTCGATAGGTATTATGAAGCGCGGCTTTTCGGCGAAACGAAAAGGCTAAGACGCTAAATGTACTGACTAATTGGTTTTTCTAAAATTAGACCAAACATGCAATTTTGTGATTCCTTCTGTGGAAACTTTTGATTGGTTACCGTTTTGTTTCCAATCGGTGCTAGAGTGAATTTTGCTCACAATGCCTACTTAGGGGGTAGGCAAACGGTTTCTCCAATCCGTTGTGAGTGATAGGGAATAGGGGCGACGCGGCTGCTGTAGGGGCGCCGCGTCGTTTCCCGTTTTGGCCCTTATACAGGAAGAACCGGCAATGTATAAGCAAACGCCTGATACCTGGTTCCAAGAATTCGCAGGCCGAGATATTTCCGGAAAAGACTTCTCCGGCTACGACCTGACCGGAATAAATCTGGAAGCAAGTATCTGCCGCGGCTGTTCTTTTCGCGGCGCGATGCTCGCCTGGGCCATCCTCCACAACGCGTACATGAAGCCAGTAATCGCCTCGTCAGAGCAGCTCGCGCATTGCGAAGGATTTGAAGCGGATGCTTCGGAGGCTGTGGGGATGTCTCTGTAGAGCTCTCCGCTG
>NZ_KV788609.1:0-3089 GCF_001807365.1 Corynebacterium sp. HMSC06G04
TTCTTGTTGTTGTGTTGGTTGTGTGTTCGTTATTTAGGGCGCATGGTGGATGCCTTGGCATGCTGAGCCGATGAAGGACGTGAAAGGCTGCGTTAAGCCTCGGGGAGTTGTCAATTAAGCGTTGATCCGAGGATGTCCGAATGGGGAAACCTGGCACTTGTTATGGAGTGTTACCCTTCAGTGAATTCATAGCTGTTGTGGGGGTTACGCGGGGAAGTGAAACATCTCAGTACCCGTAGGAGAAGAAAATAATAATGATTCTGCTAGTAGTGGCGAACGAACGTGGATGAGGCTAAACCGTGTGCATGTGATACTTGGTAGGGGTTGTGTGTGCGGTGTTGTGGGCCTTGATGTGCAGCGACTACCATCGTTGCGTCTTGTTGTTGATGTTAGGTGAAGTGGTGTGGAAACGCCTGCCGTAGAGGGTGATAGTCCTGTAGCTGAAGACATTGATGATGGGGTTGTCAAGTTGCCCGAGTAGCAGCGGGCTCGTGGAATCTGCTGTGAATCTGCCGGGACCACCCGGTAAGCCTAAATACTCAGTGTGACCGATAGTGGATAGTACCGTGAGGGAATGGTGAAAAGTACCCCGGGAGGGGAGTGAAATAGTTCCTGAAACCATGTGCTTACAATCCGTCAGAGCACCTTTTGTGTGTGATGGCGTGCCTTTTGAAGAATGAGCCTGCGAGTCAGCGGCATGTCGCGAGGTTAACCCGTGTGGGGTAGCCGTAGGGAAACCGAATCCTAATGGGGTGGCAAGTGGCATGTCCTGGACCCGAAGCGGGGTGATCTACCCATGGCCAGTGTGAAGCAGCAGTAAGATGCTGTGGAGGCGCGAACCCACGTAGGTTGAAAACTGCGGGGATGAGCTGTGGGTAGGGGTGAAAGGCCAATCAAACTCCGTGATAGCTGGTTCTCCCCGAAATGCATTTAGGTGCAGCGTCGCATTAGCTTGGTGGAGGTAGAGCTACTGGTTGGTTGAGCGGGACTACAATCTTAGCAATGTCAGCCAAACTCCGAATGCCATTAATGTGTTGTGCGGCAGTGAGACTGTGGGGGATAAGCTTCATAGTCGAGAGGGAAACAGCCCAGATCGCCGGTTAAGGCCCCTAAGGGTGTGCTAAGTGGAAAAGGATGTGGGATCGCGAAGACAGCCAGGAGGTTGGCTTAGAAGCAGCCATCCTTGAAAGAGTGCGTAATAGCTCACTGGTCGAGTGGTTCTGCGCCGACAATGTAGTGGGGCTCAAGCACACCGCCGAAGCCGCGGCAATAATATTTTATTGGGTAGGGGAGCGTCGTGCACGTGTTGAAGCGTTACCGTAAGGAGGCGTGGAGTGTGTGCGAGTGAGAATGCAGGCATGAGTAACGAATTGGAAGGTGAGAATCCTTCCCGCCGGATGACTAAGGGTTCCTGGGTCAAGTTCGTCTTCCCAGGGTGAGTCGGGACCTAAGGCGAGGCCGACAGGCGTAGTCGATGGATAACCAGTTGATATTCTGGTACCCGAGTATATGCGCCCCTGATAAAGCACTGATACTAACCACCACAAGCACCTTTTGATGACACTTTGTGTTGTTGGTTGGTGTGCGTCGTGGGGCCTGATGTGTGGTTCAAGCGATGGGGTGACACAGTGGGGTAGCCATGCCACTTACTGGATTGTTGGTGTAAGCGTGTAGCTTAGGGTGTAGGTAAATCCGCATTCTTTTAGGTGAGACGTGATGCGTAGCCTTAATTGGTGAAGTTGGTGATCCCGTGCTGTCGAGAAAAGCCTCTAGCGATGTATATACTCGGCCCGTACCCCAAACCGACACAGGTAGTCAGGTTGAAAATACTAAGGCGTTCGGGTGAACTGTGGTTAAGGAACTCGGCAAAATGCCCCCGTAACTTCGGGAGAAGGGGGACCACATGGCGTTAACACTCTTGCGGTGATAAGCGTTGTGGGGTCGCAGAGAATAGAGGGGAGCGACTGTTTATCAAAAACACAGGTCCATGCGAAGACGTTAAGTTGATGTATATGGACTGACGCCTGCCCGGTGCTGGAAGGTTAAGAGGACCGGTTAGCCCATCTTTGATGGGCGAAGCTGAGAATTTAAGCCCCAGTAAACGGCGGTGGTAACTATAACCATCCTAAGGTAGCGAAATTCCTTGTCGGGTAAGTTCCGACCTGCACGAATGGCGTAACGACTCCCCTGCTGTCTCAACCACAGGCCCGGTGAAATTGCACTACGAGTAAAGATGCTCGTTACGCGCGGCAGGACGAAAAGACCCCGGGACCTTCACTATAGCTTGGTATTGGTGTTCGGTTCGGTTTGTGTAGGATAGGTGGGAGACTGTGAAGCTATCACGCCAGTGGTGGTGGAGTCGTTGTTGAAATACCACTCTGATCGGATTGGATACCTTAACCTTGGCCCATGATCTGGGTTGGGGACAGTGCCTGGTGGGTAGTTTAACTGGGGCGGTTGCCTCCCAAAATGTAACGGAGGCGCCCAAAGGTTCCCTCAGCCTGGTTGGCAATCAGGTGGTGAGTGTAAGTGCACAAGGGAGCTTGACTGTGAGAGTGACAGCTCGAACAGGGACGAAAGTCGGGACTAGTGATCCGGCACCTACTTGTGGATGTGGTGTCGCTCAACGGATAAAAGGTACCCCGGGGATAACAGGCTGATCTTCCCCAAGAGTCCATATCGACGGGATGGTTTGGCACCTCGATGTCGGCTCGTCGCATCCTGGGGCTGGAGTAGGTCCCAAGGGTTGGGCTGTTCGCCCATTAAAGCGGCACGCGAGCTGGGTTCAGAACGTCGTGAGACAGTTCGGTCTCTATCCGCCGCGCGCGTTGAAACTTGAAGAAGGCTGTCCCTAGTACGAGAGGACCGGGACGGACGTACCTCTAGTGTGCCAGTTGTTCCGCCAGGGGCATCGCTGGTTGGCTACGTACGGAAGGGATAACCGCTGAAAGCATCTAAGCGGGAAGCCTGTTTTAAGATGAGGTTTCATTCGAGGTCCCCTAAAGACTATGGGGTTGATAGGCCAGACATGGAAGCATCGCAAGATGTGAAGTCTACTGGTACTAATAGACCAAAACAAACACACACAA
>NZ_KV788610.1:0-38454 GCF_001807365.1 Corynebacterium sp. HMSC06G04
CTGATGCTGCGTTCAGCGAGAGGTCCTCATTGTTCTCATAGAGAGCCACAGCATCGCGTCTGAACTGTTCGGAGTACCTGGACATAATGGTAGTTTACCTTTCTTCCCAGCCCGACTGAGCTGGATATCAGGTGTCCACCAAAAGGGGGTCAGGTCCCCCAGGTGCTATCTAAGCGCATCAACCAAAACGAAAAATCCCTGCGCGCACTGTTTTCAGCGTTCAGCGCACACGACCACAAGGTCCTTGTCGTCGTGGACCAGCCCAATAACATTGGTCGACTAACTGTCGCGGTTGCTCAAGAACTCGGGATCGACGTGCGCTACCTTCCCGGTTTGGCTATGCGTCAACTCTCGCGCATCCACGCTGGCAATGCCAAAACTGATATCCGGGACGCCTATATCATCGCCCACGCTGCAAAGAACCTTCCGGAATCCCTCCGCAGCGTCGACCGCGTCGAAGAAGCCTTCCTCCAGTTGAAGGTCCTCAACGGTATCGACGAAGATTTAGCGCGCTCCTACACCAGGCTCATCAATCAGATTCGAAGTGCACTAGTAGGCTGCTACCCGCAATTCGAACAGGCCCTTCGCGGTCAGATAATTCACCGCAAGTGGGTTCTGCACCTACTTGCACGCTACGGCGGACCGACCAAGATAAAACGCCTCGGAAAGGCCAAGGCAACTGCCTTCGCTCGACGCTATAAGGCACGCAATCCTGAACCTGTCCTCGATGCCATTTTCGCTGCCATCTCTGAGCAAACAGTTGCCATTGCTGGTGCACACTATGCCGAAATGGGCGTAGCAATGTCGGCGAAGGACGCGCTTTTAAAGCTCGAGCACCGCACACAAATCGAGCAGGAAGTCATCGAGCTCATCAACGACATCCCCCACACTCAAATCCTGCTATCCATGCCAGGAATCGGACCAAAGACGGCAGCACAAATTCTCATGACCGCGGGCGACATGACCGACTTCCCGACAGCTGGGCACCTAGCCTCTTACGCTGGCTTATCACCTCGGACAAACCAGTCCGGGACCTCGATCATGTCGAACTCACTGAACCGAGCTGGCAATAAAAAATTAAAGAACGCCCTATGGCAATCATCTTTTGCATCCATCAGATTCCATGAGCGTTCCCGGCAATTCTATGAACGAAAGCGCCGTGAAGGCAAGAGACACAACGCCGCAGTAGTAGCACTAGCCCGCAGACGGCTCAACGTCCTCTACGCCATGATGCGCAACCACAAGCACTACCACGATCCCGCACCATCACAGGAAGACCTAGCAGCCTAGACACTAAGAGTAAAGATAGCCGACCGGGTAAAATCCCAGTCGGCTAGCAGCCATGCCCGAAAACAACACGACCAAACAACCCCGCAGAGAGAATCCGCCCCCAATTTCTCCACCCGCTAGGTTGACAACCTATATAGGAACACCCCCCTATCCATGAGCGCTTGCCGACGCCACTTCCTTAAGCCCAGCCCGCCGGAACCAGGCCCACAATCGAGAGAACCGAATAAACGAAAGCCAAGAAATAAACCACGATGATGACGCCCTGAATCAGCGGATGCGCAAGAACGCCAACATTCCATCGCGTTTCCTTGTCGCCATGCTTGCGGGAAGCATGCAACAGCATCACGGGAATGATCGACATGATAGCGCCGGCAAATCCGCCCGCATAAGACAGCGCGGCAACAAAGCCGCCCAACCCTACAACGGAAATAACTAGCGGCGGCAGCACCGTCAGCGCAACACCAATCGCACGTTGGCGGTTACTTCCCTCCCAGTGCAGCATGTCCAAGATGTTGCGCATCGTGGTAAAACCAATTGCCAAGAAAGATGTCAGCATTGCAGCTAAAGCGAAGATATTCGCCAGATAATAGGCCACCGGCCCAAGCTTCTCACCCCACGCGATAGTCACGACTTCGGTCACATCCATACCAAGGAGGCCGAGCGCGGCGAAAGGCACGAGCGCCAAGGTAAAGCCGGTGATGACCATACCCACGACGATGGCGCGTGCGGTCTCATGCGGTTTTTCCGGATCCATTCCCTGCACCAGTTCCGGCACGACGTACTGCGCCACGAACGAGAAAACAGCCAGGTTCAAAATAGGAACGATGAAAAATGGGTGCAGCACCAACAGGTTCTCGGCCTCGATTCCAGGTCCCAGAATGGTCCAGCCGCACAGCACGGCAATGATGATGGCCATACCTGCGGTAATAGCGCCTTCTGTGGCACCGGTGGTGTGCAGGCCGCGGTACATAACCCAAGACCCAAAGCCGAAGAAGATCAACGTACCTGCCAGCGGCGGCAGGCCGAAAATATTATTGATGAGGTCGCCGGAGCCCGAGGCGTAGGCGATGAGCGCGCCGACGCCGTTGACGATAATCGCCACGAAGACCAGCCAACGGCCCCACTGCCCCAGATAGTGCTCCGCCAAACCGGAAACCTGCAGAGGCGCTTTTGTGCGCATCGCACTTTCCGCAACATAAAGCATAGAAATCGTGGTCAGGGTACCCGCAACGAGAAGCGCAATAACGAGCGCCATGAATCCGCCGTTTCGCGCGGCATAGGGAATGGAAAGAATGCCTGCACCAATGTTGGTGCCAAAAATAAGGGCAATGCCTTGGACGAAACTCAAGGCCGGCTTCGCAGCCTGCGAAGCAGCCCCTCCAGACTTTTCAACAACCGTCATATTTTCTCCCGAATCTAAAATAGAAATATAAGTAACTGCGCATGGAACAACTGCGCCCCTCGGCACCCTCTCCTTTTTCTGCAAAAAGTGAGGGCGCCGAGGGGCAATGCCTGTAAAAATCAGCTCGCTGAGGCTTGCCGGTTAGAGCTAAGGCTTAGCGATGTAGCGCACGGAGATGTACTCCTCGATGCCTTCGGCACCACCTTCGCGGCCGAAGCCGGATTCCTTGATGCCCCCGAATGGAGCGGCCGCGTCAGAGATAGCGGAGCGGTTGATGCCCACCATGCCTGCCTCCAGCGCGTGTGCCAGGTATTCCGCGGTGTGGAAGTTCTCGGTGAAGGCATAGGCTGCCAAACCGAACTCGGTGTCGTTGGCCTTCGCCACGCCCTCTTCCAAAGTGGAGAAGGTGGTCACGGTGGCTACCGGCCCGAAGATCTCCTGGCGCAGAATCTCGGCGTCGTCAGGCACGTTCGCCAGAACGGTCGCTGGATAAAAGAAGCCGGCGCCATCCGGGCGCTCGCCGCCGGTGGTGGCGGTGGCCCCCTGCTCAAGCGCGCGCTCGACCAACTGAGCCACTCCGTCGCGTTGCTTCGCACTAATCAGAGGGCCGAGGGTGGTGTCTTCTTCCAAACCATGGCCTGCCTGGATAGCAGCCATCTTCTCCGTCAGGCGCTGGGTGAACTCCTCAGCCACTGCCTCGTGCACGATGAAGCGGTTGGCCGCAATGCAGGCCTCACCGCCGTTGCGCATCTTCGCCTGCATTGCACAGTCAAGCACTAGGTCGAGGTTTGCGTCCTCGTGGACCAGGAACGGGGCATTGCCACCCAGCTCCATGGAGGTGCGTTGCAGATTATCGGCAGACTGGCGCACCAGAATCTTGCCCACGCCGGTCGAGCCGGTAAACGTCACCTTGCGCAGGCGCGGATCCGCCATGAGCTCGGAGGACAGCGCGCTCGACTGCGTGGTGGTCACGATGGAGAACACACCAGCCGGCACCTCGTGGCGAGCGAATACCTCTGCGATGACCTCACCCAACAGCAGCATGGTCAACGGGGTTTCCGCAGCGGGCTTAACCACGACCGGGCAGCCAGCGGCGAAGGCCGGGGCAATCTTGCGGGTGGCCATGGCCAGCGGGAAGTTCCACGGAGTGATTGCCAGCACTGGGCCCACCGGGGTGTGGGAGACGGTAATGGAGCCGTTGCCGGCCGGCGACTGCGAGTAGCGGCCCGGAATGCGAACTGCTTCCTCTGCGAACCAGCGCATGTACTCAGCACCATAGGCCACCTCGCCCAGCGCTTCCGCGTAAGGCTTTCCCATCTCCAAGGTCATCACGCGCGCGAAGTCTTCCTTGCGCTCAATAATGGCGTTGAAGATGTCAGTGAGGATGATAGAGCGCGTGCGCGGCGCAAAACCGGCCCACTCCTTTTGCGCGGCGTCGGCAAGCTCCAGCGCGCGCATCCAGTCAGCGGAGGTTCCATCTGCAACGTTGGCAATGACTTCTTCCGTTGCTGGGTCGAGGACCTCGAAAGTGGCGCCGCCGGTGGCTGCGACGTTCGTGCCCTCCAGCCAAAGGCCAATTGGCAGAGAACCCAACAGCTCAGAAACCTGCGAATAATCAAAGTTTGTCATTTGCTTCTACCCTTTTGGCTGCAGCCCAGACTTACTTGTACTCGTTGAACTGCTTGACCACTACTTGCAGGGCCTCGCGCCACAGATCCTCCGGGATGGCCAGGGAAGGCAGGAAGCGGATGACGTTGTGGTCAAGGCCGCAGGTGAGGATGAGGACGCCCTCTGCCTTTGCGGCATCTGCAATCTTGTGGACGAGCTCGGAGTCTGGCTCGCCATCAGCGGTGACGAACTCGAGTGCAAGCATGGCGCCACGGCCGCGGAACTCGGCGACGCGCTCGTCGCCCAGGATTGGCTCCAGCTCCTCGCGGGCAATCTTTTCCAGGTTCAGTGCGCGGGCACCAAAGTCCTTCTCCTCAAATTCCTTGAGAGTGGCCAGCGCTGCCGCACAGGAAACAGGGTTGCCGGTGTAGGTGCCGCCCAAGCCGCCTGGCTGCGGTGCATCCATGATCTCTGCGCGGCCGGTGACAGCGGAAAGCGGCATGCCGGAAGCAATCCCCTTGGCGATGGTGACCAGGTCGGGGACGATGCCCTCGTGGTCGGAAGCGAACCAGGTGCCGGTGCGCATCATGCCGGCCTGAATCTCGTCGACGATGAAGACAACGTCGTTGTCGTTGCACCACTTCTGGATAGCTGGCAGGTAACCCTCAGCTGGGACCACGAAGCCGCCCTCGCCCTGAATCGGCTCGACCACAACGCAGGCGAGGTTGGCTGCGCCGACTTCCTGCTCGATCATGGTGAGGGTCTTCTTGGCTGCTTCCTCACCACTGAGCTGGTCGCGCAGCGGGTAGGACATCGGCGCACGGTAGATTTCCGGCGCGAACGGGCCAAAGCCGTTCTTGTATGGGGACTGCTTTGCGGTCATGGCCATGGTGAGGTTGGTGCGGCCGTGGAAGGCACGGTCCATAACTACAACGCCGCGCTTGCCAGTGTAGTTGCGGGCAATCTTGACGGCGTTTTCCACTGCTTCCGCGCCGGAGTTAAACAGCGCGGTCTTCTTCGGGTGATCGCCCGGAGTCACCTCGTTGAGCTTTTCAGCGACCTCAACGTAGGACTCGTACGGGGAGATGGTGAAGGAGGTGTGAGTGAAGTGCGCGACGGCCTCCTGCACGGCCTTGACGACGGCCGGGTTAGAAGCGCCCGCGGAGGTAACAGCGATGCCGGAGGCCAAGTCGATGAAACGGTTGCCGTCAGCATCAGCGAGGATGCCGCCGTCAGCGTCGACGACGTAGCCCGGAAGCGAAGGCGCCATGCCGGCCGGGATGGCGTTCTTGCGGCGCTCATCCAATGCGGCGCTGGCTGGTCCGGGGACCTCCTGAGCGAGGTGGCGGGTCTGCTCGATGCGGTATTCAAGTTCCTGCATGATTCTCCTTCAATCGTCTTGCTTTGTGATGTGAATCATTGTGGATGCCACGACTAGTCACAGACCATGGACATCGCGTATATATTTAGGGCAAAAGACTATTCACTGTGTCTATCGACGAGTTACTGCAAGAAGGTCCCGGCAATGAGCGAGCTTCGCTTTCAATGGCTGTTTAACCAGCGCAAACTAAACCTGCGCCCGATTCTCGAAGGCCCGCGTGAGTTCACAACCATCCAAGCCAGCGAGTTGCGCGATCCCAGCGAGTTCACCACTCAGGGCGCCATCATCCTGACCTTGGGACTAGCCTTCGAACACTCGCCCAGCGACTTTTCCGCCTATGCGCGCACCCTGGCGGCAGCGGGCGTGGGTGCCATTGGCTTCGGCACTGGCCTGACCTTCTCCACGGTTCCGCAGGAGCTTATCGACGCCGCGGCGCGTCACCATCTAACGCTCTTTGAAGTCCCCCGCGCCACGCCTTTCATCTCGATTATCAATACGGTGACTACGGAGCAGACGCGCATCGAGAACAACCTCCAGTTCACCTTGCACCGTCAACAGGAGCGTTTGAATCAGGCGGCGTCGAATGGCACTAATGCGCTGCTGGAGCGGGCGTCGAAAGAACTCGGCGCTGCCGTGGCCGTGGCTTACGATTCAGGAAACGTCATCAATCGTCACGACTTAGGCGAGCTGTCCGCCGTCGAGTTCGCTATTGCCGCGGCAAGCCAAAGCTCGGGACGGACCTCAGGCGCGCGCTCGAGCATCACCAAAGACGGCACGACGATCGCCACCATCACCAACGTGTTTAATACCCACGGCCGACGGCGCATCGCGCTTGCGGTATCCCGCGAGCAAAAATTCGACTCTTACGATCGAGCATTGACCCGCCATCTCGCAGGCTTGGCGGAGATGCTGCTACAAAACCGCGATTCTTCGGCCCGCATCATCTTAGGCGCCCTCGCCCTTGCAACTCAGGTCTCCGGCACCACGTCTGCGCTTGGTGCCACGGCTTTAGACGCCGCTTTCAACTCTGTGGCCTCCCACGGCCGTCTCCACCTCTGCCTGGTGCAGGCCGACTCCCCCACGCGTCTTAGCCGCGCGTTGGGGTTGGTGCATCGTGCGGCAAACAAAGGCGGCTATGCCTGCTTCGTGCTGCCTTTGGAAGGCACGGCGTCGGAAAGCGCGCTCATTGCCCTGCCTCCCGAAACCATCAACGCGCAAGAGCTCTTCGGGCGCTACGCCAAAAACCTGCAGGTATCCGTACTCAAGGACACTCCGTGGGAGGAAATCAGCGCCGACCGCGTAACGGCCCTGAAGACCCACGCGCGCAGCCTGCCTCCTGGAACCATGGCGGAGTTTAGCTCCGACGCCCCCGCCTGGCTCGGTGAATCCGCAGTCCACGAGGCCTTGGGAAAGCGCCGCGCCGCGATCGTCGGAAAGCTTCAGCACCATGACGCCGCGCACAATACGGAGCTGCTACGCACCTTGCGCACCTACTTGCTTGCCGACGCCCAGCTCGCCGCCGCTGCCAGCGAGCTCAATGTGCACCGCCACACCGTGCGCGCCCGCATCGAAAAGGTCCAAGCCCTGTGTGGCATCGATCTTGCCAACCCCGTGATTCGGGCGGAGGCTCTGCTACTTTGCCTTAGTTCTTGAGTATTTTTCGTTCATCTTTAGTTGGCCAAGTTTTCACCCCACCGGTAGCGGGTTTTAACCTTCCCAGCCTAGCTTCTCCAAAGTGGTTATTAAACAATCGGAGCATAGTCCCGATACAGCTGCTTTACGCAAGAAAGCAGAGGGGAAAAAGCGCCAAGAGTGGTGGCTCGCGCTAGCACTCTTAGCCCCCAACCTCATTTTGTTGGGAATCTTTACCTATCGCCCACTCATCGACAATATCCGGCTTTCCTTTTTTAACTGGAATATCTCGAGCCCAACGTCGACATTCGTAGGTTTTCAGAACTACGTTGAGTGGTTCACGCGCGACGATACGAAGACCATCATCGCGAATACCCTCATCTTTACTTTCTTTGCCGTAATCGGCTCCCTGGTATTGGGACTCGCGCTAGCTCTCTTGCTCAATCAAAACTTGAAGGGCCGCAATTTCACCCGATCGGTGGTCTTCGCACCTTTCGCGATTTCCGGAGCTGCCATCGGCATTGCTTTCCAGTTCATCTTCGATCCCAACTTCGGGCTTATTCAAGAGATGCTCAGTTGGGTAGGCGTTGAAAGTCCTAACTTCTATGCCATACCCGGCTGGGCGCTATTCATGGTGACTTTCACTTTCGTGTGGAAGAACCTGGGCTATACCTTCGTCATTTATTTGGCTGCTCTACAAGGCCTTTCGAAGGACTTGGACGAGGCCGCGGCTATCGACGGTGCGTCCACTTGGACGCGTTTCCGCCGCGTAACGCTGCCACAGCTTCGCCCCACTACATTCTTTCTTTCGATCACGGTGACGCTGAACTCTGTACAGGTCTTCGACATCATCAACGTAATGACCCGCGGCGGCCCACAGGGTAACGGCACTACCACTCTTGTGTTCCAGATTTATCAAGAGACCTTCGTGAACTTCCGCGCTGGCTACGGTGCTACCGCCGCCACAATCATGTTCTTGATCTTGCTGATCATCACCTTGATCCAGGTACGCATCATGGACAAGCAAAACCACTAATGGGAGCGAAGCCTTAATGGATAACACCCTTAAAAAAGTTTTTGGATACATCGGCATCGTCGCCGTCCTCCTGCTGGTTGGCCTACCGCTGTTTTGGATTTTGATGACCTCCTTCAAAGCCAAAGGCGACATCTACACAGATCCAGTAAATTGGCTTCCCCCCAGCTGGGAAACCGCGAACTACAAAGACGCAACCACCCGCGTTCCTTTCTGGACGTACCTGCGCAACTCGGTGCTCATCACAGCTGCACTGTCAGTGCTGAAGATCGTGCTTGGCGTGATTTCTGCGTATGCGCTGGCAATCCTGCGTTTTCCGGGACGCAACATCATCTTCCTAGTAGTCATTTCAGCGCTGATGGTACCTTCCGAAATCACCGTCATTTCCAATTACGCACTGGTCAATGCGCTGGGCTGGCGAAATACCTTCGCAGGCATCATCGTGCCTTTGGCTGGCGTCGCATTCGGCACCTTCCTGATGCGCAATCACTTCTTATCGCTGCCCTTTGAACTGGTTGAGGCCGCAAGAATGGACGGCGCTGGACCTATTCGCCTGCTGACAAAGGTCTTGCTTCCGATCTCTTGGCCAACGTTGACAGCCTTCGCAGTGATCACCATCGTCAACGAATGGAACCAATACCTGTGGCCATTCTTGATGTCCGATACTGCCGATGTCGCACCGCTTCAGGTGGGTCTAACCATGCTGCAAAACAACGACGGCGTCACCAACTGGGGTCCAGTTATGGCCGCCACCATCCTCACCATCATTCCGATTCTCATCATCTTCCTGGCCCTTCAGAAATACATGATCAAGGGCCTTACCACTGGTGCCGTCAAGGGATAGCCGCAGATGGCTACCTCAACCACGCTCGCCGTTTAGTCTTTCTATTTCTACAAGGAGTTAATTCATGGACCGCCGTTCATTCCTCTCTGTTCTTGCACTGAGCACCGCCTCGGTTTCTCTTTCTGCCTGCGCAGGCACTTCCTCCACTGACCCACAAGCTAAGAAGAATTCCTCTGGTTCCGGGGAAGTCACCGAGCTGACCTGGTGGTCCAACCACCCGGGTTCCTCGAAGGACATCGAAACCGAGATCATCTCCCGCTTCGAAAAAGAAAACCCGGACATCAAAATCAACCTGATTGATGCCGGCAAGAACTACGAGGAAGCAGCCCAAAAGTTTAACGCGGCACTGACCGGCAGCGACCTTCCCGACATCGTGGTTCTCTCCGATGTCTGGTGGTACAACTTCGCTATCAACGGTCAGATCGCGAACGTCGACGAGCTCGCCAAGGAAGCAAACGTCGACCTTTCCTCCTACGTGCAGCCACTGTATGAGGACTACGCCTACGACGGCGGCCACTTTGCACTGCCATTTGCCCGCTCTACTCCGCTCTTCTACTACAACAAGGACGCATGGAAGAAGGCTGGTCTACCTGACCGCGGACCAAAGTCTTGGGACGAGATGGATAAGTGGGCTACAAAGCTCGCGGATGCAAACCCCGATATGCAAGCCTTTGGCTGGGGCGATGCTGTTGACTACCTGGGTTGGATCTTCCAGGGGCCGCTGTGGTCCAAGGGCGGCGCATACTCCGATGAATGGGAGCTCAAGTTTACTGATCCCAAGACCATCGAAGCCGTCGAGTGGCTGAAGAAGGTCACCGATGAAAAAGAAGGCTACTCCTACGTGGGCAACGATATGGCGATGGAATTTTCCACCGGCCGCGCCGCTGCCACGGTGCTTTCCACCGGTGACCTCAGCGGCATCACCGAAAACGCCAAGTTCGACTTGGGCACCGCGTTCCTGCCTAATCCAAACGGCGATGGTGCTTGCCCAACCGGCGGAGCTGGTCTGGCTATCCCAGCCGGCATCGACAAGAATCGCCAAATCGCAGCGATCAAGTTCATCGACTTTGTAACCAATGACCAAAACACTGCCTACTGGTCGCAGAACGTCGGTTACATGCCCGTGCGCAAGACTGCAATGGAACTGGATGAGCAAAAGAAGTTCATGGAAGAAAACCCGAACTTCAAGACTGCTATTGAACAGCTACCGGATACCCGTCCACAGGATTACGCACGTGTATTCCTCCCCGGCGCAGATCAGGAAATCGGCGGTGCCTTCGAGAAGATCGTTACCAACCGCGATGACGTCAAGAAGACCCTAACCGATCTGGAAAAGACGCTGCAGTCTATCTACGACAACCAGGTCAAGCCGGTCATCAAGAAGTAATTCATCTCGCCGCCCCGTCTTCGTACCTGAACTGAGAGGAAACCATGGCAACTGTCACTTTTGATGGTGTCTCGCGGATTTATTCCAAGGACGCCGAACGCCCCGCTGTCGATTCGCTCAACCTCGACATCGCCGACGGCGAGTTCCTTGTGCTCGTCGGACCGTCTGGTTGCGGAAAATCAACGAGTCTTCGCATGCTCGCTGGATTGGAGCCAACCGATTCCGGCTCCATCCGCATCGACGGCAAGGACGTCACGGGCGTTAGCCCATCCGATCGTGATGTTGCCATGGTCTTCCAGAACTACGCCCTCTACCCCAACATGACCGTTGCGCAGAACATGAGCTTCGCCTTGGAAAACCGGAAGATGGGCAAAGCCCTCATCAAGGAGCGTGTTCAGGAAGCGGCGAAGATCCTGCAGATGGAAGACCTACTCGACCGCAAACCTGCAAACTTGTCGGGCGGCCAACGCCAACGCGTAGCGATGGGGCGCGCTATTGTGCGCGAACCGGCGGTGTTCTGCATGGACGAACCACTGTCTAACCTCGATGCCAAGCTGCGCGTATCTACCCGTGCGCAGATTTCCGAATTACAGCGACGCCTCGGTACCACGACGGTTTATGTCACCCACGACCAGACAGAGGCTATGACCATGGGCGACCGCGTGGCGGTACTAAATGCGGGTGTTCTGCAACAAGTTGCACCAACTCGGGAAATTTATGACCACCCCGCTAATACCTTCGTCGCGGGATTCATCGGATCGCCTGCAATGAACCTCTATGACATCGACGCTTCCGTTCTGCGCCGCTGGGGTTTCGAGCAAGCGCCAGAAGGTCCACTTACGGTGGGCATTCGCCCTGAAGATTGGAAGCGGAGTTCTGAAGGCGAAGGCGGCGTAAAGTTTGTCATTCACCATGTTGAGGAACTTGGCCACGAGTCTTACCTCTACGGCGATCTCACTGGCGAGGACGGCACGGTGTTTAGCTCCACTACTCGTCTGGGTGGCAATACCGGTGTGCTCGTGGAACCGCGCAGCCATCAAAGCATCGGCGAAACCATCTGGCTGAAGCCAAATACCTCGAACGTGCATATCTTCGACCGCGAAAGCGGTAACCGCATCAACTAACGGGCAGGGACTAGAGACAAACAGCAAGCGTCCATAAACCGCCAGTGAATGCACAGGCAGTCCCAGCGACCTAACAGCCACACATCATTGCTGTGCCAGCCGCATGTCTCATACTTTTGTTGTGCGTTTGAGAGAGCGCATGAGAGAGATAGAGAGAACCCCTCAGCTTCCGGAGGGCAGCCTTGGCTGATAATCGGAGGCGTTTAGAGAGAGACAGCGATAGCGCCCAGAGCCTTTTCGAAGACCTGGGCGCTTTCGTTGTGCAAAATATAGCGATATACAAACCTACTATCTTTTGCACAGCGTTCTTGTGCCGGTTTCTGGGGTTTGAGAGCTCATAATTTGCGTGTGTGTTTGAGAGAACGCGCAAAGAGGGAGATATAGAACAGTGCGGTACCAGCTTCCTCGAGGCAAGGCTTTCGAGATGACTAAGGAATTGCTCCGTCCTCTTTCCGTAACTGCAATCGTCGCTCTGTCCTTAAACAGCACGGTCGTGCCTACTGCCCAAGGGTTTAGCTCCGGGTCATCGTTTGGGGGTTCCTACCTCGGTGGCTTTGGAAAGAGCGAGTGGGTCAGCCCAGTGGGAATGATCGCCCGCGTAGAAAACGGCGAAATCGTGATGGACCGTCCGCTCAACGAGGGCGATGACGTCGAACAACTCGTAAAATACGGGCACGCTGACAACCTCACGCTGCTGCCAAGCGACATCGGCAGCTGGGGCGAAAGCTACTTCCCGATTCTGGATCAGAAGGTTCTCGCTGGCAAGATGTCGCTGCGCTTTATCCGGGGCTGCTGGGTTCTTAGAGTATGTTCAACGCGCAGACCGCCTCAATTGAGGTTCGCGTATCCCGCGAAATTACTGCCGATTGGAATGCTATAAAACCGGCAACCGTTGTAATCGCGGGCCGTGGCGGCTGGCAAGCGCGCAGGTAACGCCGCTGGACAAGTAACTCGAGCCAGGTGTTTTAGGTCAGCGCGCCCTCAACCAGGCGCGCTGCCACGTGGGTAAATACATCAAGACCTGCAACGCAGTCTTCATCCTTGGTGTATTCCGCCTCATTGTGGGAGACGCCGTCAACGCTTGGGATAAAGAGCATGACGGTCGGTACGTGCTCCTTCATATTCGTCGAGTCGTGCCCAGCCACGGTGAAGATCTCCTGGTGAGAATAGCCCAGCTCTTCAACCACTTCACGCGCAAGTTCCACACCGGCCTCTGGATACGGGTTGAGCGCCCACTCATGGGTAGTGTTCAGCTCAACACGGGTACGGGACTCTTCTTCCGCTGCCGCAATAATCTCCCGAACGCGCTTCTGCGCGGTCTCCAGCGTCTCGCTATTCGGCGAGCGTAGGTCGATATTGAAGCGCACCTCACGGGCAATGGTCACCGGCGAGTTTGGCTCCAAGGTCAGCTGGGACACAGATGCCTGAAGCTCAAACTCTGGAAACTCTCGCGTTAAACGCTGTACTTCGGCAATGATGAGAGAAGCGCCAAACAGCGCATCACGACGATCCACCATCATGGTGGAACCGGTATGTCCCTGCTCACCGTGCACTACCGCCTGGAACTTCTTCGCGCCCCAGGTCGCGGTCACCAGGCCGATGGTGTTGCCAGCAGCCTCCAAACCCTTGCCCTGTTCAACATGGATTTCGCCATAGGAAACCACCTTCGGGGCCTGCTCGACCGGGGTCCATTTCGCTTCCTCAAAAGCCTCTGCCACGGTGGTTCCTGCAAGGTCCGTCGATTCCAGCGCCTTTTCCAACGGCATAACTCCGGTGAACACGGAGCTGCCCATCATGGACGGAGAAAAACGCGAGCCTTCCTCGTTGAACCAGTTGATTACGGCCAGGTTATAACGCGGCGAAATCTTCCCCTCTTCCGCATGGCGGGCCACCCGGTTTGCCGCATGCGCTGCCGCCAGCACGCCGTATGCACCGTCATAGCGCCCGGCCAAAGGCTGTGAATCGAGGTGCGAACCCAGGCCTACAAAAGGCGCGTCCGGAACGAACTCGAAGAGACCGTACTGATTGCCAATCTCGTCGTAGTGCACGCGCGCACCCATCGACTCCAGCACCTGCGCAAACCACGCACGATTAACGCGGTCGCCTTCGCTCGCAGCCTGCCTTTCGACGCCACCTCCCGCAGTCGCGCCGTTCGCCGACATCTCACGAAAGTCCGCCAGGTACTGTTCATCAGTTGTTGCTCGCATTATGTATTCCTTTCCGAGTTAATTCGCAATGTGTATTAGATTTTTTGGGTTTTAGAAGCTTCCGTAGCGAAGTTCGCCACCGACCACAGTCGCCAGAATTTCTATCTCAGATAGCGCTTCCACTTGTGTTTCCAGTGGGTTCGAGCCCAACAGAACGAAATCCGCGAGCTGCCCGGGCTTTATTTGTCCCTTTCGGCCTGCCCAGCCTGTAGCTGCCGCTGAACCCGCGGTATACGCGTAAAGAGCTTCAGATACGGTGATCTTGTCTGCAGGCCCATATTCATTGCCCGCAGCAGTAGTTCTTTGCGCGAAAGCTTGCATGACTTCGAGTGGGATACCACGCGTCACCGGTTGATCTGAACTACCAGGCAGAGTCATTCCGGCATCAAGGAGACGCTTAGCTGGATAAGACAGCTCTACACGCTTGGCACCGAGTTTCTGCGCCATTGCATCACCGAATTCTTTAATGAAATACGGCTGTGGGACCAGAACTACAGGCAGCTTCGCCAAGCGATCAATCTGTTCTGCTCTAACAACGCCTCCATGTTCGATTCGGTGCGGAATCTTGGGTGCGCCGTGCACACGAATGGCTTCTTCGAGCGTTTCAATCGCGAAGTCAACCGCAGCATCACCGATTGCGTGTAAAGCGAGTGACCATCCGGCGCCCGCTGCCATTAAGGCATTACGCTTGATTAGCTCCGGGTCGCCTTGAAAATAGCCTGAATGCTGGCAGCACTCATAATTCTCCGTCATCGCAGCCGTAGTCCCAAGCAGGGAGCCGTCCGTAAAAATCTTGGTGGGGCCAATTTGCAACCATTCGTTACCGAGCCCGCTTCGGATGCCGGCGTCGATACCCCAACCTATGCCATCAGTTTGATGCCCATCGAGTTCGTGGAGAACATCCATGGTCACCATTACCTGCGTACGGACTTGTAAATCAGCAGCTTGGTAAGCCGCAATCTCGCGAGGGCTATGTCCAATCCATCCGCCCGCTACACCAGCATCAGTAACTGACGTAATTCCTCGTTCGAGGTAAACTTGGTGCGCTCGTTCCAATGCACTTGAAATCTCAGTTTGAGATTCAGGCAAAAGCACCTGCTGAATCGGGCGCATCGCATTTTCGTCCAGCAAACCAGTACATCGACCAGCTGAATCGCGAACGAATTCTCCGCCTTCTACTGTCGGCGGCGCCGCAGGATCAATTCCCGCTAATTCGAGTGCACGAGTATTAACGGTATAAGCATGGCCAGAGTTGTGTTTGATAAGAAGCGGACGTCCAGCGGCCGCGCGATCCAACTCGCTAAGTTCAAGGGTCTGTCCACCCAAGCTAGATGCGACGAAGCCCGAAGCAATAATCCATTCGCCAGAAGGCTCAGCGGAGGCAACTGCATCATATACATCTTGCGCGCTAACAACCTTGGACAAATCAACTTCCATGAGCGTTTGCCCGAACCACACGGAGTGCGAATGCACATCGTTAAACCCTGGGGTAAGGACTTTTCCTTGTGCATCCCAACGTTCACCCGGAAGAGCTAACGCAGCATCATCAAGGGCAAGTATCTTCCCATTCGCGAAGGCAATCGCATGCGCTTCAGGGTAAGACGGATCCTGAGTCAGTACATGAGCATCGTAGATGATAGTGATTTGATTCTGATTCATTCACTCCTCCTTACTTATGCTGCAAGTCACACTAAGCGAAGAAGGGCAGCTGCACAGTCATTTCCCACAAATTGAGTCATTTTCCCACCCTTTAGCCAGTAGTGTTGTGCATATGCACGATGGCGATTGGGAAAGAATCCTCAAAGAAGTTCAGTCAGACATCCCAGGATTGGTCGATGACTTCATTGCTGATTTCAGCAGTCTTGGCAGCTATGGCAACTCCCCTGTCAGTGAGAAAGAACTTCGCCGCACTGCTTTTGAGGTGCTCACCATGCTGATGGAGGCCATCGCAGGCACACTGGACGACACGACTTTTCGCCAGCATGCAGACGCCTTAGGACGCAGACGCGCGCAGCAAGGCGTCCCCATCAGCACGCTCATAGATGCAGTTCAACTGGATTTTCTGGTGATTTGGAACCGCATCCGTCAAGCCGCCGGAGGAAACCAAGAAGTACTTATCTCTCACGTGGACCAACTGCACAATGCGGTCGCAAAATACAATTTCTTCGTTCGCGATGGCTTCCGGAGAGAAAATGCCCGTATTGCGCAAGATTTACGCCTAGCCAACGCCCGCCATCTCGACAAATTATTCTCCTCCGCCTCCATTGACACCATCACAATCAAGGAAATAGCCCAAGCAATAGGCTGCGACGCACATAGCAATTTCAAAGTCGTCGTTTTCCACGCAAACAGCGCCTTGAAAGCTCGAGACGCACTCGAACTTGCAACAGCGGAAGGAAAGATCTTCGGCTATCCGCACAATGGTTTATTCACCGCTTTCTGGCCCATAAGCGCCGAGAATCAGCCGAACATTCCAGCATTACCCAGCGCTGTTTTCAGTAAGGTCGAAGGGCTTGCAAATGTCCGCGATGCAGTACTAGCTAGCCCCAAACTCTTTGAGGCTTCACGCACGCCCACACAGCCGACCCCAGCCCATGAACTATCTTGGGCAATTGCAGGAAGCGCACTCGCATCTTTTCCCGGTTCGAAGCAAAACGAGCTAAGCGCCGATATTACGAAGTTACGCAATTCCAACTCCCCGGCCCTAGAAACTGTAGAAGCTTATCTTCGCACCGGCTCAATCAAACAAACAGCAGCCATCAGCTACTGCCACCGCAACACTGTCATCAATCGGCTCAGCCAATTCGCAGATGCAACAGGCTACGACGTCACGCGTCCTTACGACGCTGCCGCAGTCATTCTCGCGCTCAACTATAAACCGGTAACCACTTTCTAATCCTCTTCCCCCGCCTCTCGATCCACACGGCAAACACGCCCTTCAAGCCATGGGCTGTGCAATTGCACAGCCCATGTTCAATCCGCAGGAAAAAATCCCAACTTTTATATTTTTCATCCCGCTACAATTTCTCCACCGTTATTGTGTTATCCACACCACACCTTAACGACAGGAGGGAATATCTTGACTGGCCCGACCGCTCCCCTAGACACTCAGTCTTCAACCCCCGAGCAAGTCGAAGTCAACTCCAAAGACGTATTCAAAATTGCTAGCTCAGCATTCATTGGTACCGCGCTTGAGTGGTATGACTTCTTCCTGTTCGGCACCGCCTCAGCATTGGTCTTCAATGACCTCTTCTTCTCCGACGCCAGCGAAACCACAGCAACTCTCGCGTCTTTCGCGACGCTAGGCGTTGGCTTCCTTGCTCGACCTTTTGGCGCAGTTTTATTCGGCCAGATCGGCGACAGGATGGGACGTCGCCCAGCACTTCTCATCTCGATTGTCGCTATCGGCGTAGCAACGGGCTTAATCGGCCTATTACCTAATTACAATTCAATCGGCATTTGGGCTCCGATTGCGCTAACCGTTCTACGTCTTGTACAGGGAATTGCAGTTGGTGGCGAGTGGGGCGGCGCCACCACGATGGCAATTGAACACGCACCTGCAGAAAAGCGAGGGCGCTACGCCGCATTCGTCCAAATTGGCTCGCCCGCTGGCACGCTCCTTTCTTCTGGCGTCTTCTCCCTCATCCTCATGCTGCCTGATGACGCAGTTTCAAGCTGGGGTTGGCGCATTCCTTTCTTGATCGCGTTCCCATTCCTCGCAATTGCGCTTTATATCCGCACAAAAGTAGAGGAATCTCCGGTCTATCAAGCCTTGGAGAAGGAAGCAGAAGAAGATGAAGCGAAACACAAAGGATCCCTCAAAGAACTATTTACCGAGCACTTCGGGCAAATAGTTCTTGCCGCTGCAGCAGCCCTGCTCGGAATCGGCGGGTTCTTCGTATTGACCACCTACACCATCAGTTACGCCACAATCACCTTGAACTTCGAGCGCCAAACGGTAGTCAATGCGACGCTCGCTGCCGCTGTTTGCCAGATCTTCATCAACCTTTACTTTGGCCGGCTCGGCGAGAAGATCGGGCCAGGCAAAGTAATGGGCTGGGGAGGTATTGCAACTGCTGTCATGGCCTATCCCATCTGGGCAATGATCGACTCTGGAAACGCAGCCTTGTTAACTGTGGCTGTCTGTCTCGGCCTCTCGTTAGTAACGAGCACCTACTCTGTCTCCGGCGTTCTTTTGTCCGAAATCTTCCCAGCGAACGTCCGCTATTCCGGCGTCGCTATCGCTGCAAACATCGCTGGAGCAATTTCCGGACTCCTGCCGTTTATCGCGACTGCAATGAACGCTTCAAACGAGACGCCAAGCTCGATTCCTGGAGTTATCATCCTCGTGGCAATCTCCCTGATTACAGCGTTGGGCTCATTCTGGGCTGAGCGTCACCGTCGTACCGATGACGTGGTCGTTAAAGACTAATATCGAGCTCCGTGAGCTCTGAACTAACTTCTTCCACCCTCGGCACCCGCGCCCGGCGCGTGGTGGCGGGGGTTGCCACATTGAACCTGTTTGGCTTCATCGTTGAAGTGGCCATGGCCTGGCACATCGGCTCGGCTTCACTGCTTGCCGACGCCGCGGATTTCCTTGAAGACTTCCTCATCAACGCACTCGTCTTGGCGGCGCTTGGATGGTCGGTAGCGGGGCGTCGGAAAGCAAGTTACGGGCTTGCGGGACTTATCCTCATTCCGGCAATCGCGGCCTTTGCCACTGCAATCTGGAAGATGATTAGCGGCACTCCGCCAGAAGCCTTCCTGCTTTCCGGTACCGCGGTATTTGCTATGCTCATCAACCTACTTTGCGCGGTATTGCTGCTTAGTCTGCGCAAGCATGGAAGCGCGCTGACCAAGGGTGCTTGGCTGGCGGCCCGTAATGACGTAGCGGCCAATCTTCTTATCCTACTGGCTGGCGTTATCACCATCTGGTGGTTTAGCCCATGGCCGGACATCGCTGTCGGCATTGTAGTAGGAGTTATCAACTTGAGCGCTGCGAAGGAAGTTCTAGAAGCCGCCCAGGCAGAAGACCCGGAACTAGAGCTAGAGGAATAATCCCCATTTTCCGAGGGTCCTTGGGACTTTTACTCCATACTCCTTATCAGAATCGCTGACCTCGATAAGGAAGGAACCTAGATCTCTCATGCAGTCCCAGACCACGCAGATGCCAGCCCTGACGCCTGAACGCATCGCACAGGAACGCTCCCAGATTCAGTCCAACAAGAAGGCAATGGCGCGCGTCGCCAAGCTCGAGCGTGAAGCCTTGTCTGAGGCACGCAAGCAGGAACGCGACTTAGATACCGTGTTCCTAGGCATCCTGTCTGGGGTTCTGCTGGTCTACATGGCGCTGATGGCTGCCGCTTTGGTTTAGATGGGAATGCCATGGTGACCACGATGGAAATTCCCAACCGATACCGCAGCAAAGCTTTCGCGGAAAAAGCCCGCGAATCGGCACGCATGGCAAAGGCTTTGGAAGCCGCCAAGCGGGAGGAGCAAGAGGCCGGACGCGGCACCACCTATCTGTTGGCCGTGCTGTGTGCCTTGGTAGGTATCAGCATCTTCATCAAGTTTTGGCCGTGGGTTTTGGTTTTCTGCGCCGTCGTCATCGCGACGATTATCGTCGTCGCGCTTCTCCCCGCCTCCTACGACGAGTCCTACCCCCAGACGGGTGCAACGCGAGATTCCTGAATCTTTTGTGAATTATGCAAATCTTATGCACTACCAGCAGCATGAATGATATGTATGATTCAAATTACTATTCATTTCGCCATGTGACCCATAACTCATAAGGGTTTAGTTACTGTTGCCTCCAGCACCAAATACTTGAAAAGGAAGGCACAGATTTACATGATGGATTCTGTTGAAACCTCCGGTAACAAAGACGGGCAGCAACTCGGCGCTTGGTCAGAGGTAGGCAAACTCCGCCAGGTAATGGTCTGCCGCCCCGGCCTGGCACACGAGAGGCTCACTCCAAACAACTGCAAGGAGCTGCTTTTCGACGACGTCCTGTGGGTCGAGGAAGCGCAGCGCCACCACGATGAGTTCGTAGCCCGCATGGAAGACCGCGGCGTCGAGGTGTTGCACATGCGCGTCCTGCTAGAAGAAACGCTGGCGACCAAGGAAGGCCGCGAGTTCATCCTCGGCAACAAGCTACTGGATAAGAACGTCGGCGTGGGCGTGGGCAGCGAATTGCGCGAGTGGTTTAGCGGGCTGGACAACAAGACTCTGGCCGAACTTCTCATCGGCGGAGTGCCTTTCAACGAAATCCCCAAGGGCCTCGGCCATGGCGTCATTGACACCATGCGCAACGTGTACGCTCCCGATGAGTTCGCGCTGCGTCCTCTGCCCAATAGCCAGTTCTCCCGCGATAACTCCGCCTGGATTTACGGCGGTGTCTCGTTGAATCCGATGCGCCTTCCTGCCCGCCACCAGGAGACGATGCTCACGCGTGCTATCTACCGCTACCATCCGCGCTTTGCCAACGCATCCTTTGAGTTCTGGTACGGCGACACCGACGAGGATCCGGGCCTTGCCGCCCTCGAGGGCGGTGACATCATGCCGGTGGGCAATGGTGCGGTCCTAGTGGGCATGGGCGAGCGCACTACTTGGCAGGGTGTGAGCCGCTTGGCCAGCAACCTGTTCAAGGCGGGTGCAGCAGAAAAGGTCATCATCGCAGCCATGGCCCCAGATCGCGCCTCGATGCACCTGGATACCGTGTTCACCTTCCTCGACGCCGACAAGGCCACCGCCTATCCGCGCGTGGTGGATACCATCCGTCCGCTTATCCTGCGCCCTGCAGATGATCAGAAAAAGCTGGAACTCGAAAGCCCAGACAAGCACTTCGTCACGGTGGTCGAGGAAGCGCTCGGCCTGGATAAGCTCCACGTCGTAGAAACTGGCGGCAATTCCTATGCCGCGGCGCGTGAGCAGTGGGATGACGCCAACAACGTGGTTGCCTTGGAGCCCGGAGTGGTCGTGGCTTACGATCGCAACAAACACACCAATGCCAAGCTTCGCGACGCCGGCGTCGAAGTCATCGAGATCGGCTCGGCCGAACTGGGCCGTGGTCGCGGTGGCGGACACTGCATGACCTGCCCTATCGTGCGCGATGCAGTGGACTACTAAGGGGAGAACTAGCCGATGACAACATATGACACTGCCGCGCCCGCCGCGGACGAGACCGCATCTACTGCCTCCCCAGTAGGTCGCGAGGGTAAGAAGACCGAAGGTACTGCGCTGGGCTGGGTGCTCGCGCTCTTCGGCACCGCGATGGGCGCAGGTATCCTCTTCCTTCCGCTACAGGCGGGCACCTTTGGCTTCTGGCCGCTGGCCTTTGCTACGGCCATCATCTTCCCAGTGGTCTACTTCTCCCACCGCACCTACGCGCGCATCGTCTCGGGTGCTCCGGTCAAAGACCACGGGCTTGACGTCCTCGAGCTGGTACGCAAGTACTTGGGCCGGCATACCGGCCTCTTCGTGGCATTGATGTACTCGCTGGCGAACATCCCCACGGTGTTCATCTACGCTATCTCGTTGACCAACGCCATCGACAGCTTCATTGTCAATCAGCTCCACGGACCATCCATTAACCGCTGGGTTCTTTCGGTCCTGTGCGTGGGCATCCTGACCGGCATCTTCGCCATCGGCCGCAAGCCCATGCTGTGGCTGGCGCAGGCGCTGGTCTATCCGCTCATCATCTCTTTGGCTGCTACCTCGATCTATCTGATCCCGCAGTGGGACCTGCGTTCCTTCATGGAAGTGGAATATCAAGATGGCAGCTGGCCGTATATCTTGCTCGGCTCAGTACTGATTCTTCCGGTGCTTGCCTTTTCTTTTTCGCACATGGCCGGCCTTTCCCAATTCTCCGTGGATATGCAGCCAACCTACGGCGAGAAGACGGAAAAGCGCGTTACCCGCATCGAGCTCTACACCGCCGCTCTGCTGGTCATCTTCACGATGTTCTTCGTCTGGTCCTGCGTGTTGGCCTTGGGCGCCGATGGCATGAAGGAAGCAACGGAGCAGAACCTGCCAGTGCTGTCCTACTTCGCCAACGTCACCGGCGTACCGCTGCTTGCCTGGCTGGCCCCGATGGTCGTTATCTTCGCGATTATTACCTCTTACTTCGGCACCATGCTCGGTGCTGAGGAGGGCACCTCCTATATGGTGCGCCTCATCGCGCCACGCACTGCGAACCGTCTGAACCGCCGCGGATTGCTCACCATCGTCTACACGTTCATCTTTGTCACCGGCACGCTGGTCTCAGTGTTCAATCCGCCAATCCTCAACCTCATCTACTTGGTGGGTGGCGTCTTCGATGCGGTCCTTATCTTCCTGCTTCCGGTCTACATGTTCCACCGGGTCAAGGAGTACAAGGCCTACCGCCATGACCCGTGGAACTACTTTGTGTTCTTCTTTGGTTCGGTGATTCTGGCAGTCACCATCTGGGACCTGTTCTAGTCCGCTTTCTGAATCGGACGGTTTGGGTTGGTCTGGGTTTCCAGGACGTCGCCAAGCAAGCCAAAGAAGCTTTCGCGGTCCGCCTTTTCGATGACGGTCGCGTTAGCTTCCAAGCCAAAGGTCTCCCAGGCCATTGCCGCATAGCCTCGCGTAATACCGTTGCCCGTGACCACGTCTACCTTGTAGCGCCCGGATTCTTGGATGAGTTCTGGGTGCAACAGCGTTGCTAGCGTCATCGAATCCGGGTGGGTGGAACCGCCAATACCGGCGGCTTCATCGAAGTCCAAGGTGGTATCGCACATGGCCTTGAAAAACTTGGCAATCGGGGTGCCCACCGCGACCTTTTGGTCATACTCCGCGCGCGGCATGGTGGCGTCATTGAAGGTCACTGGATCCCACGGCATCACGACGATGTCCTCAAAACCAGCGCCGAAGACAATCTGCGCCGCTTCCGGGTCGACGTAAAAGTTAAACTCCGCGGCCGGCGTAATGTTTCCACGGCCATTGTTGGAACCGCCCATGATGTAGAGCGATTTCACGTTCTTTACAAAGTTGCGGTCTTTGACCACCGCCGTTGCGATATTCGTCAGCGGCCCGATTGCCACCACGGATACCTCGCCCGGGTTCTCCGCGGTGATACGCAACAGGGCGTCGACAGCATGCTCTTTTTCTACCTCGCAACCTGAAAAGTCCATGCTGAGGCCTCCCGAACCGTCACCGTGAACGTCTTCTGCCGAGGCCCACTCCTGCAGCATCGGCTGCGAGCAACCGGCATAGATAGGCACCTCGCCCAGCTTGCCCGCCGCATTCAAGGTCATGTGCGCATTCTTAATCTGCTGCTCAAAGCCCACGTTGCCAGCCACCATCGTGATAGCACGGAAATCCGCGCGCGTATTCAACAAGCCAACCAGGATTGCTACGCAATCGTCTTGAGCAGTATCGGTATCGAGAATGAAAGGAACGGTAGACATTATCTTCCTTAAGCAGTGTGGACATCGGGCTAGTTAGGCCTCCAATTTATCCTGTGCACGGGCGCGCAAAAAAGCGCGCAAGTACATCCTTGCGCGCAGTTGAAATTAGACCCTCGAAGGCGGAACCGGAGCACCCTTCGGAGGAAGCACCTTGGGGTACTTCTTCGAAGCTGCGGTCTGGCCAGCGGCTAATGGCTTAACGCCAGATGCCTCAGCCTTTGGGGTGGCAGCGCCCGGCTGCTCACGCCACGGGGTGGGGTCCCAGTTGGTGGCCACAAGCTTGCGCTGAGAGAACCAGCCCAGGGCCAAGACGACCAAGCCAAGTACAGCGATGAGCACGAGGCCAAACGCTCCGCCGTCCTTGGAGGACCAGCCCAGGAGCAGGCCGAACCAGCCAAAGTCGGCGTCGCCAAAGGTGGTGTTAGCATCGCCGAAGGAGCCGAGCACGCCCAGGAGGAAGGCCGGCAGGAAGGTGATGATGAGGCCGTTAACAAACGCACCGAAGATGGCGCCGCGGCGTCCGCCGGTTGCGTTGGCGTAGACGCCCGCTGCACCACCTGTGAAGAAGTGCGGCACGAGGCCTGGCAGGATCAGCGCCACACCGAATGTTGGGCCGAGCCATGCGGCCAGAACAGCGAGGCCGATGAGGCCACCGATGAAGGAGAAGATGAAGCCCACCAGCACGGCGTTTTGTGCGTACGGGAAGACGATAGGCGCGTCCAGAGCCGGGATGGCACCGGGGACGACCTTGGCGGCGATGCCCTGGAATGCAGGGACGAGTTCGCCCAGGATGGTGCGCACGCCGAAGAGGATCACGGCCACGGCCACGCCGAATTGGAGGCCTTGGGTAAAGGACTGCATGAGGTAGTTACCCACGTTGGTGGCACCGCCTTCGAATGCAGTGAAGGCCTCCTCGGTACCAGCGCGCACCATGAACATGACGGCGAGCACGATGTACATGAGAGCCATGGACAGTGCGGTAGCCACCATGGAGTCACGCAGGAAGCGCAGGCCTTCGGGAAGCTTGAGCTCCTCCGTGGACTTGGACATCTTCTCGCCCTTGCCGCCAACTGCCTTGCCCACGGCACCGGCAGCGAGGTAGCCGGCGGTGCCGAAGTGACCAATTGCGATGGAGTCGTCGCCGGTGATGCGGCGCGTCCACGGGTGTGCAATGGCAGGCAGGGACACCATCAAGATACCCAGCAACGCGGCGCCGAAGGCAACCACGATCCACGAAGAGTATCCAGCAGGTGCAAGGACCATGGTCAGCAAGGTGGCCATGAACAGCACGTGGTGGCCGGTCAGGAACACGTAGCTCATCGGGGTAAACCGGGCCAGAATCAGCGAGACCACGAAGCCCAGGATCATAATCCAGGCTACTTGGGAGCCGAACTGGTCTTGGGCAATGCCCACGATGGCCTCGTTGGTAGGCACCACGCCCTGCGCGCCGGTGGCGCCGGTGATCATGGCGCCGAGCGGCTCAAGGGAGGCGGTGACCAAGCCGGCACCCGCGCCCACCAGGAGGAAGCCGAGTGTGGCCTTGATGGCGCCGCCGAGGACCTGGCCCACGCCACGGCCCATTGCGGCGAGACCCACCGCGGTAATGATGCCGATTAGGAACGCCGGCACGGAGAGAATTTCATTGACCAAGAAGTTGGCAATGTTCAACAAGACATCCATGAGTGCTCCTTAGACGTCGTAAAGCTCGCGCAGAGCAGAATCGATTTCGGACATGTTCGTAAAGTCTTCGATGACGTGGACGGGCACCCCGACGTCGCCAAGCGTTGCAGCGATTTCCCCGGAGGTCAGCAGGAAGTCAGCTTCCTTCGCACGCCCCTTGGCCGAAATCGTGTCTGTTGCCTCGACGGTGAGGTACTTGCCCCAGCCCCATTCATCGAGGACCTGCTCCAGCGTGTTCTTCAGGAACAACGACGTGCCCAAGCCATTGCCGCACACGGTGTAGATTTTGCCTTTTGAAGCCACCGAATCAGCCGCGATCTGGTGCTCGGCGCCCTCTCGCGCGTCACTGTGATCAGCTGCAGGAGCCGCGCTTGCCGACGCCGCTCCTACCCCACCGTTCGCAACATCCACAAGCACCTGTCGCAGCTCAGCTTCGCTTTCTACAGAATCCAGACGCGCACGCACGTCCTTCTTCCCGAGCAGCCCAGCCAGCTCTTTCATTGCCTTCAGGTGCTCGGATGAATCCTTCGCCGCAAGTGCTACGACAAGATTCACGGGGTCATTGGCTTTGGAACCGAACTCCACTGGTCGATCCAGGCGGACCCACGACAACGCCGTTTCGCGCACTGCCTCCGACGGCCGCGCGTGGGCAAAAGCGAAGCCCGGTGCGACCACAATGTACGGTCCATTTTCCTCCACCGAGCGCACCATCGCCTCGGTGTATGCCGGGCTGGTCTTACCCGCCCCAACGAGCAAGCCGCCCGCCAACTCAATAGCTTCACGCCAGTCACCAGCACGGCCGTGCAGATCAACCGCATCCTCCGCGAGCAACGCATTCAGCATGGACATACGTGTCCTCCTACCTTTACTCTTTGCTGGCCAAGAAGGATATGACCAGCCCTAGCTAAAGTAATTACCAGGTATGCAAACGTTTACCTAACCGTTGACGAATATTTAGACACATGCCATTCAACACTCGTTTCTGCCCTATCACGCAGCCCAAGAATGGAAGCCGCATTCACACTTGCACACCGTCAAGCAGAGCAGGCCGAAAGTTTTCCATTCACGATCTGTTTCCATAGTGTCGCGGAAAAGGCCACATAATGGCCTCAATATTTCGAACGGTCTCCTGGCCGCTCCATCAACAACGACGCGCCCTATGTAGGACAACACCCAAACATCGACGGCCAGCAGCGTCTCACCAGCTTGCATGCAGCAATCAAGGGATACTCTGTCCGTGCTCTCAACTACAGCAAGAAGAAGATCACGATCGCGTTCAATCCTTTCAGCGAAAAGTTCGAGTTCCGTACCCCTCCAATTGCCAAATCCCCTGAATGGGTTGCAGACATCTCCACTGTTTTCGACAGTCCGTACAAGGCAACAAGTACGTTCCTTCGCCGATACGAGGAAGCAGGCGGAGAGCTCACCGATAGCTAGGGAGAAAAACCACGATACTTTTGCCAAGCTATCCGACCTACTCAAATACCAATTTGATGTTGTCCACCTTCAAAGCGCGGCTGACAAGCGTCTTATGGCGGACGTCTTCGTGCGCATCAATTCCGAAGGCGTACGCCTCAAGGCCGCCGACTACATCCTCACGTGGTTGAGCGTTTTCTGACCCGAAGGCCGCGAGCAAACTGAAGAGTTTTCTCGCAATTGCCAGGACTTAACCGAGCTCCAATCTTCATAGGTTTTCAAAGACTTCATAAATTTCATAAACTTCATAAGTCTTCATAGGGATGTTTCGCTACGATGTGAGTATGAGCCTCCAGCGAAACCCCTTTAAAGCGACCCTCGGCGCCACCCCACCACTGCTTGTGGGACGCAGCGAGGCTATCCGCGACTTCGCTTTCGCACTCGAGGAAGGCTCAGGTGCCCATGAACGAATTTCGCTAATTATTGGTCCGAGGGGTATCGGAAAAACAGTCCTGCTCAATGCCTTTGAGGATACAGCCAGCGAGCAAGGGTGGTTCACTCTCAGCGAAACGGCGACATCTGGATTTGTCGAGCGGCTTCGCAACGATATTATCCGGCGACTTTCCGATAAACGGTCACAGCTCAAAGGCCTAAACGTATCAATTCTGGGAGTTGGAGCAGGCGTTAACTGGGACACTAAAGCCATTGCCGAGTCCACTTACTCCCTGCGCAATGCTCTTAAAGATCTATTGAGCTTCAAACAAGAGCAAGATCGCAGAGCCGGTCAGCAACCTAGCGGAGTATTGATCACCCTTGATGAGATGCATCACCAACAAAGTGACGAACTCATTGAGTTCGGAGCAACTATCCAACATCTTGTCCGTGAAGGTGAAGACATCGCAGTCGCAATGGCAGGAATCCCTTCTTCAATCAAGCCTTTACTGTCCGGGAAACTAAACGATGGGGTAAGCCCCAATCCCGTAACTTTCTTGCGCCGTGCCAACCGGATCGAGCTTGGGCCAGTTTCAGACGAAGACGTCCGCGACGCCCTCAAAGAACCCCTCCGCAACGAAACCGTCTCGTGGTCCCCTTCAGCTCTGGAGATTGCGGTATCTGCGTGCCAAGGCTACCCATTCATGATCCAGCTGGTGGGTCAATGCTCCTTCCGCGAAAAAGAACCAACCGATGGCGATGCTTCACAAATTACTGTTAACGCCGCGGAAAGAGGGGTCGCCACCGCACGAAGAAAACTTGGACAACTTGTCCACGAACCCGCTTTGGCAGATCTTTCTGACGTAGACAGAACATTCCTAATTTATATGGCCCAAGATCCCGGACCATCAAAAATCGCGGACATCAAGGCCCGCTTCCACCGTTCCGACTCTTACGTGAGCAATTATCGCCGTCGATTGCTCGATGCAGAGATGATCATCAATACTCGGCGCGGTGAAGTTGACTTCGCACTTCCGTATCTACGCGACTATTTACGTGAACATGCAGCAGGACTCGTAGCAGAAAACCTCGACTATTAACTCGGACTCAGCATTCATGCACGGCCATGATGGCCACCGAGTGAGGTGCCCCGAGTTTTGGTGGAGTCTAGTCTCGTTCCACCAGCACACCCATTTGAGCGTCGCGATTTCTACCTCGACACCGTCATCCCAACTGCGAGAATGGACGAGCTCGTTCTTATAGGAGCCGTAAACGTTTTCGGCCAGAGCATTGCCATATAAGTCGCCAACCGTCCCGGTGGAAGCGGCAATCCCGTGCTGGGCAAATCACTCGTTATAGACAACACCGACATACTGCCACCCGTGATCCGAATGATCAATGAGACCTGTTGTTTCCTAAACACACACGATCGCCTGTTTGAGAGCTTGCCGCGACAAAGCTTCGGTGCCCACGGAATCTAATAACGCCCACCCATACGATCCGCCGGGAGTATACGGATGACACTTGGGTTCCAATTTGAGCTGCAAGGTACGAAAGTCACATTTGAGTGGTTATATCCACGCTTATTTCCGATGATAATCTGACTCACAACTACGGCTTGACAGCAAGGCCGTAACTTAAGAAAGGATTAGTTCCATGGACGTCATGGAAACCTGGGAGCCGGTGCTTACAACCGGCCCTCTGCTGGGGATAGCAGCTGCCGCGGTTGCCTTGATTCTGGTCATGGTGATCTACTTCAAGGTTCACGCATTCATCGTGTTGACCATAGTTTCTACTCTGACTGCGCTGGTTGCCGGTATCCCTCTTGAAGGCGTAGTACCGACGCTAACCAAGGGCTTCGGCTCAACGCTTGGTTCCGTTGCACTGTTGGTTGGTTTGGGCGCCATGATCGGGCGCTTGGTTGAAACCTCCGGTGGCGCTAAATCGCTTGCCGACGCCCTGGTGAAACTCTTCGGCGAAAACAAAGCACCGTTTGCGCTGGGTGTTGCCTCGCTGATTATGGGTTTCCCCATCTTCTTCGACGCTGGCTTGATCGTGATGCTGCCGGTGATCTTCGCAGTGGCGCGGCGCCTTAACGGCCCGGTTCTCGCCTACGGTATTCCCGCGGCCGGCGCGTTCTCAGTAATGCACATCTACCTTCCGCCCCACCCGGGTCCTGTCGCGGCCAGCGAATTCTATGGCGCTGACATCGGCCTCATTTTGGTCTTCGGCCTGCTTGTGGCGCTGCCGACGTGGTACCTCTCCGGCTACCGCCTGGGCCTTCACTTGGGCAAGAAGTACCCCTTCGTTGTCGGCGATATTTTGACCGGCGAACGCGTGGCGGATGAAAAGCTTCCGGAAAAGCCAGCCTCACCGGCGACGGTCATCGGAATTCTTCTTATTCCGATGCTCCTTATCTTTGGCAACACCGGCTTGTCGGCGCTTTCCTCCGCCGGCCACATTTCGGGCGATGCCACCTGGGTGAAATTCTTCATCTTCCTAGGCCAGACCCCCATCGCACTGCTCATCACGGCGATTGCCGCGATGATTGCGCTCGGGCTCAAACGCGGAATGGATAAGACCGCGATTGAAAAGACCATGGAGTCTTCCCTGGGGCCGATTTGCTCGGTGGTGCTGATTACCGGTGCCGGCGGCATGTTCGGCGGCGTGCTACGTACTTCTGGAATCGGCGATGCTCTGGCTGATTCGATGGCAGGCCTCGGAATTCCTGTCATTCTTGCCTGCTACCTCATTGCGGTCGCGCTACGTCTTGCGCAGGGTTCTGCCACCGTGGCTCTTACCACTGCAGCAGCGCTCATGGTCCCGGCTGTGGAAGCAGCAGACTACTCTGCGGTGCAGCTTGCTCTTATCGTGCTTGCCACCGCCGCGGGTTCGGTCTTTGGCAGCCACGTCAATGACTCGGGCTTCTGGTTGGTCGGCCGCCTCATGGGCATGGACGTGGCAACCACGCTGCGCACGTGGACCCTCAACCAGGCACTCGTTTCCTTCGTCGGCTTCGTCTTCGTGCTTATTATCTTTGGGATTACTGCAGCGCTTTAGCCCCAGTTAGCCTCAGTCCAAGAAAGCCAAGCCACAACGGTTTAGGGCATCTAGCCCCGCAGATACCTCGCTGCTTCGGCAGCTAATTCTGCGGGGCTTTGTGCGACGTCGAGCACGATCCCCGGCTCATCCTCATCGAGCGGCTCAAGCGTTTCGAACTGCGATTGCAAAAGCGATACCGGCATGAAGTGGCCTGCACGGTTTTGCATGCGCTCCAGCAAAAGCTCGTAGCTGCCGTGCAGATGAACGAAGAATGTATCCGGCGCATGGGTGCGAATCAGATCCCGGTACGAACGCTTAAGCGCTGAGCATCCCACGATGGCGCCTTCGGTTTGCCCCTGCATCCACTGCCCGATTGCTTCGAGCCAGGGCCAGCGGTCGGCGTCGTTAAGCGCGTGCCCCGCGGACATCTTTTCGATGTTGGCGGCCGGATGCATGTCGTCGCCGTCCCTAAAGACGAGGCCGACCTGACCTCCCAGCAGCTGCCCCACCGTGGATTTCCCGCAGCTGGACACTCCCATCACGATGACGTGTTTATGGGCGAGTTCCGTGTTCACCTTAGTAGAGTTCACAGCCTTCAAGCCTAGTACTGCGGGGTGAAGTTGATACGTTCAATCTCCGCTCGCGCGGCCGGGTCCAACATCGCGCACAATCCGCCGACCACGTAACGGACTCCGGGAACCGTGGTGGAGGAACCCACGCCTTGCACGCAACGATCAAAGGCAGGCAAGCCGATACCGGGTGCCGGCGAATTCATCGAATAGAACGACGCTGCCATCGCCGCACCGCGATTGCTGTTCAGCGCATCAGAGGAACCCTTGATTCCCTGCCACAAGACTGCCCCAACCGGATCAACTAGGAACTGATGCTGCTCCTCCGGCGTCAACGCGGCAGCCTCTGGCGCAGTCGCACCCACGCCACCACCACTAACCACGCCAAGGGACAAAAGCCCAACTGTCAAAGCACGAGCACAAACACGAGAGAACTTATTCATAAACGCAACCTACCACGCTAATCAGTCTCACAAAATGGATTTTCCACACGTTATTAACAGTGCTTCGCCTTCACCCAACACGACATGGGGCGAGGTACGTAATTCAGCAGTACCTACAGGCTCAATGCAGTGGACCCAATTGTCTGACTTCCAATGCGGCCAAACGTTACTGGCTACTCATGATTTGAAGGCTTCGGATTAGCTATAGCCTGTTGAATCATCACGAGCTCGACTCCTAAGATTTCGCCGGAAGATGACACATCCACAGCACCAGCAATAGATGCTGGATCGTCACTGAAAGATAGTGGAATTGAGTACTGATATTCGCCGACATCTTTATCATCAGTGCGTTTTAGCGTAATGCCTACATCGTCGAATACGCCTGACAAGTCCAGTTTGTCGCCCTTTTTGATCATCTTCATTCTCCCTTTCCCAATTAGCACGTACATCCAAAACACTATCGCAATTCAACTCCCTCTTCCCTCACTTCATTTCTCAGGCCAAATACCACCACCGCTAGATTCCCGATTCCCCGTCCTGTTAGATCACTTTTATGAGTACATCGCAATCAAGGCCGCGGCTGCTTGCCATCACGGCCTGTCCTACGGGAATCGCACATACCTACATGGCGGCGGAAAACCTTGAGGCCGCGGCGCAAAAGCTGGGCTACGAGCTTAAGGTGGAAACCCACGGCTCCATTGGAATCGAGGGGAAGTTTTCGCAAGCAGACATCGATGCAGCAGACGCCGTTGTCATCGCGGCGGATACGGTGGTGGCTAAGGACCGCTTCGTCGGAAAGCGGCTCGTAGCTACCGGCGTAGACGAAGCCATTAGCCGCCCGGAGGCGCTGCTGGGCCGCGCACTGGAGGCAACGGCGCTAACTTCAGCCGAGGCCCGGCGTGACTCCGCCGAGAGCGCCACCCCGGCGGGAGGCCGCACGGAAGGTACTGTCGATTCGGGGCTGCGCGGCTTTGGCCAGACGCTATATAAGTCCCTGATGAATGGCGTCAGCCACATGATCCCCTTCGTGGTCACGGGCGGTCTGCTCATCGCGGTCGCACTGTCCATCGGCGGCACCCCTACCCCGGAAGGCATCGCCATTCCGGAAGGCAGCTTCTGGTTCACCATTAATCAACTAGGTGCCCTGTCGTTTTCTTTGATGGTGCCGATTTTGTCCGGCTACATCGCCGTGGGCATTGCGGACCGCCCAGGTCTTGCACCGGGCCTTATCACTGGCCTTATCGCCACGACGGGTTCGCTCTACGGATCGGATGCGGGTGCCGGATTCATTGGCGGCATCATCACAGGTATCTTGTCCGGCTATGTTGCCCTGGCCATCAAGAAGATCCCGGTGGGCAAGTACGTCGCACCGATCTGGCCCATCATCGTCATTCCGATTCTCACCACACTCATCGTGGGCTTGGCGTTCATCTACATCATCGGTCATCCAGTCGCCGCTGCCTTCGAGGCCATGACGGATTACCTCGCCGGCATGCAGGGTTCCTCCGTGCTCATACTCGGCGCTGTCATCGGCGCGATGATTGCCTTCGACATGGGCGGGCCTTTCAACAAGACCGCCTTCCTCTTCGGTGGCGGCCTCATCGCGGCTGGCAACGCGGCACCGATGGGCATGGCGGCAACGGCGATTGCCGTGCCACCGCTAGCCGTCGGCGTCGCCACCTTGGTTCGCCGCAGCTGGTTCAACAAGGCCGAGCGCGATTCCGGTATCGCCGCCCTTTTCATGGGTATGTTCGGAATTACCGAGGGCGCGATTCCGCTCGCCGCTGCTCGTCCGCTGCAGGTCATTCCGGCTAACGTCATCGGCGGTGCCGTCGCGGGCGCCATCGCGGGACAGCTCGGCGTCGAGGATCACGTCATGCACGGCGGCCCGATCGTGGCGCTGCTGGGCGCCGTCGACAACGTTGGCGGATTCATCATCGGCCTGGCGGCCGGCATTCTTGTCGACGCCGCGCTTATCCTCCTACTCGTCGGTATCACCGCCAAGAAGGGTGCCGCGGCGTCGGAAGCAACTCCTACTGAAGGCGCCAGCGATAGCGATGCCCTGCTTCTGCCCGATACGGTCGCGCTTGAGACCACGCGTGGTACCAACCGCGAGGACATCATTCGCGAGCTCGTCGCTTCCATCGCAGCCGCCGGTCGCACTTCCGACGCCGAAGCGCTTGTCGACGCCGCACTAGCCCGCGAAGAGCAACACTCCACCGGCGTCGGCAATGGCGTTGCGATCCCGCACGCCCGCACTGCAGGAGTTACGCGCCCAACCCTGGCTTTCGCCCGTCTTCCCAAGCCCGGCATTCAGTGGGCCGAGGGCGAGGAGGCAACCGACCTGGTATTCCTCATCGCTGTTCCGGAAGGCTCCGGCAATCAGCATCTCAAGATTCTGTCGAAGCTGGCCCGCCGCCTGATGAAGGAAGATTTCCGCGCACAACTGCGTGCTGCGGGCACTCGCGAAGAGGTCATCGACCTGGTGGGCGATGCAGTCGCTGTTCCCACCCCGGCGCAATAGTTCTTGAACTAAACGCTAAATCCCCCGCTTAGCGGGTGCTCGTCACGCTACTCGATCTCCCCATAGCACCCGCAATTCCTCAGTCGCCGGCCGCCAGTACGCAGCTTGGGCCGCAGTAAATTCCTTCAGCAAGTGCCCGCCGCTGCGTGCAGCGGTGCGGGTGGCCTCGTTCGTAGCGGCATCGAGGACGTCGATATAGCGGCCGACCTCGTCGCGCGGGATGCGAAGTCCCATCGTTATATGCGGGGTCCAGCGGGCCCCTCGTGATTCAGGATTGGCCGCGCTAATCTCCCGAGCGGCCGCTTCGAACTCATCGGTTGTTTCCAGAAGCCAAGCGATTGATTGCTTCGAGCGCGTTCCGAATACTACGGTTCCCACCCGTTGAAAAGTTGCTGGCAATAGCGGCGGAAGCAGTTCAGCGGCCAGTTCCACTGCCTCGGGGGCCATGGATTGGGCGAAAGTAATAGTGATGTGCGGGCGCTGATTCTGGCGTGGCAGGCCACGCCGAACGAGGTCGTCGAATAGCTCGGCGATGGCCCGTTCTTGCTCTTCAGAAAGATAAAGCAAGAGATTTTCTGGGGATTTGGCGCTCATGATTTCAGGTTATGGCATTTGAACTATTAAGGTAATCTGGTTTCCAAATGCTGTTAGCCGAGCACATTAGCCCGCATGGTGTTATCCTCACCACTGGGCGCGATAAGCCACGTGACAATACATCCCAGTCATTAATTTGCACAGGCTATCCCAAGGTGAAGCGCGGGGCTGAGCCAGCAAAACGGATTTTCCGCCTTTCGAGGACCGCCATTTAGCCATTTTCCACATAAGGATCACCCCTGAAAGTAATCATACTTTAGTTTGTGATCGTTCGGACAAGAACACTTTTCGCACGATGTAGTCCTAATTTGGAAAATTCCCAGTCAGCGTTAATTTTCCACCGAAGCTGTTTACAGCGTTCATGGCACTTATGTGAATTTCTATCTTTAATTGTCAATACATCTCTATCGTGCGTCACTGAAAAACAGTCGCTAGCGTAGGTCTTCGTCACGCACCGCCAACGTATTCGCCGTGCGTAACTCGCCAAAAATACGTCCACCTCCAGTCGTTCGAGGAGAACTAAACATGTCTATCCGTCGTCGCTCCGCCGGCCTGTTCGCCGGCCTTGCCATCGCCGGCAGCACGCTCATGATGCCAGCAGCTAACGCTGAAACCATCACCGAGTCCTACCCAGAGACTCCGGCCATCAACGCAAAGCTGCCAATCATCCACACCACCCACGGTTCCGACCACATGAAGGCTAACGTCCTTAACCCACGCCCGGTCTGCAACCCATGGGAAGACCACCGCACCGTTGTCTACAAGGCAACTGACACCTTCATGCCAGCTGGCACCATCTCCACCACCAACCAGACTAAGAAGGACATTCCGCTGCAGCAGAATCTGTCCAAGTCTCAGTCCATCCAGCTGGAGGTCAACGGCGACCGCACCAGCACCACCTCCATGAACTTGGGCGGCGACGTCTCCGGCAAGAACTCCAAGGGCTCCGCAGGCATCTCCCACGAGATCGCTACCAAGATCGGCGCTTCCGCTTCCTACTCCCTGTCCTGGGAGGCTGGCCAGTCCATCGGACCTTACGACGTTCCGCCAAACCACACCGGTGAAGCAACTTACGGCTTCCGCGTTCTGAACATGACCGGCACCCAGCAGTACTGCAAGACTAACGGCACCTGGTCCACCCCGACTGCTTGGTCCGCAATGCAGCCAGTCAAGAACGAGGTTCGCGTCAAGCTGTACGACGACATCGCTGACTCCTTCGCTCCTAACAAGGACGCACAGAACACCGAAGAGGTTAAGCAGGAGGACAAGGATCCGAAGGCTGACGCTGAGGTTGTCAAGGACAACGAGGCTCCGGTAACCGAGGCACCTGTTTCCGAGGCTGAAGCTAAGAAGGAAGAGGAAGCTGACAAGGCAAAGCTCGAAGAGGTAAAGAAGGACGAGAAGTCTGACGAGAAGCAGAAGCTCGACCTGAAGCCTTTCTTCACCACCTCCGGCGCTAAGCACTCCGGTTTCGCAGGCACCGTTGCTCTGCAGCTGGAAAACGTTGGCTCTGACCGTTACTACGGCACCTTCCCTGCAGTTCAGTACCGCGTTGACGTGAAGACCGACAAGGGCCCGAAGGGCGTTGACCGCCTCATCACCCCACGTTCTTCCAACGGCGCTCACATCCGTGACCTGGGCTTCAACGAGAAGACCTCCACCCGCACCTTCGAGGTCACCCTGGCTAACCCAATCAACGCTGGCGAGAAGGTTCGCGTTGCAAACCTCGACTTCGGCGATGGCGACACCAAGGAAGGCCGCATCCACAACTACATCGAGGTCACCCAGATTGGCCGTCTGGAAGGCGACAACTCCCAGGCTAACGACCAGAACGTTGACTCCCGCAAGGCAACCGTCAACGACTTCGGCAAGCAGGTTAAGGGCACCTTCTAAGCCCTGCAAGCATCCGCTGCTTAGATAAGCCGCTCCACATCTTCCTTCAGCTCCCTTCTCAGGGGCTGGAAGATAGGGAGCGGCTTTCCCAGTTTTGCGCACGCCCATCGGGGTCAATCCAGCACAATTTGCCAAACAAGGCGCCAAAACTTCCCGAAATCACCCCAATATTTGGCAAATTGCGCCCTTGCGCCACCCCAAGCCCGGACGCGGACTCTTAGAGTGGAGCACACAAGGCACAAACGCAAAGGAAACTTCATGACTGCAAAACAGCCGCGATGCGTAGTCGTCGGCTCGATCAACGCCGACTTGATGATTAGCGTGGAACGCCACCCCACCCCGGGCGAGACACTCATCGGCAGCGGTGGCGAGGTGCTCGCCGGCGGCAAGGGCGCAAACCAAGCGGTAGCTGCGGCACGCCAAGGCGCCAGCATCTCATTCGTGGGTGCAGTCGGCGATGATGCCTACGCAGGCCCAGCCATGGAACTGCTAGAAGCATCGGGCGTCGATCTCAGCCACGTCGAACACCTCGATTCCACCACCACGGGCCTTGCGGTAATCGAGGTCGCAGCCGATGGCGAGAACACCATCGTCGTGGTCCCCGGCGCGAATGCGCGGGTAGACGCTGAGTTCGTTCAACAGCACGCGCGGGCAATGCACAAGGCGGACTTGGTGCTGCTACAGGGCGAGATTCCCGCCGCAGGATTCCAGAAGGCGGTCGAACTCGCACGCGCGGTAGGCGCCCGCGTGGTGGTGAACCTGGCGCCGGTGGTGGACGTCGATAAGCAGGCGCTCCTACAGGCAGACCCACTCGTGGTTAACGAACACGAGGCGGGGTTGGTGCTCAAGCAACTGGGGGCGCAGACGCCGGGCGATGAACCAGAAGAACTCGTAGAATGCCTGCGCGCCGAAGGCTTTGCCGCGGTGGTGTTAACGCTTGGACCGCACGGGGCCATCGTGGCGGATGCCGAGGGCACCACGCCGATTCCCACCCCACAGATCAAAGCGGTGGACACAACGGGCGCTGGCGACGCGTTCACAGGCGCGCTCGTGGCGAAGCTCCTACAAGGGGCCACGCTTACCGACGCCGCCCATCACGCCGCCTGCGTCGGCGCCTTCGCCGCGCTGGGCCGCGGCGCCCAGCCTTCCTACCCGGATCTAAAAGCGCAGCTTCCTTAAACCGCCAGCCAAGGGCAAAGCGCAGCAACCGTGGCCTCGGCACCTGCTTCCAGGGTGGGGTGCAGCTCAGGGACGAACTGCGGAGAGTGATTGCCCGGTGCATTCTCCGGAGTTGGGAAGCCGCCGACAACCCAGAAACAATACGGTGTGCCAAAGGCATTCGGGATATCCGGGAAATCCTCAGAGGCCACGAGAGGCGCGAAGGTCTCCGTGCGCTCCTCCCCCAACAAGGTCTGCATAGACTCGGTGACCTTGGCAGTTACATCGCGGTCATTGTCCAGCACTGGGAAGCGATCGGAGTATTCGAAGGAAGGCTCCGGCGCGCCCGCCGCGGCGGCCTGATTGTTCACGATGCGCTCGATCGAGGCATGAATGTGGTCTTCGACTTCCTGCGAGTAGCAGCGGGTATTGAGCTCGAACACGACTTTATCCGGAATCACGTTGGACTTCGTGCCGCCGTGAATCGTGCCCACGGAGACCACCGCGCGCTCGCTGGCCGGTAGCTCACGGGAGACAATTGTCTGCAGCTGCATGATGATTGAGGAGGAAAGCACGATTGGGTCGACGCCCTTCTCCGGCATGGAGCCATGCGAGCCGACGCCGCGCACAGTTACCTTCACAGTGGAAGCCTGGGAGAAGCTAATGCCCTCGTTGGTCGCAACATGCCCCAGCGGCAGCGCGCCCATGACGTGCTGGCCCAGCATGACATCGGGGACCGGAATCTTGCCCGTGATTCCCGCCGCAACCATGTCTTTGCCACCCTCGGCAATCTCCTCGGCGGGCTGGAATACGGCCTCGAAAGTGCCGGACCACTGCTCGCGGTTTTCTGCCAGGAATGCGATGGTGGTCAGCAGCCACGTGGTGTGCATATCGTGGCCGCACATGTGCCCGACCGGAACTTCCTCGCCCGTCTTAGCGGAGATCTGCGTTGCAGTGGAGGCATAGTCCACGCCGGAGGCTTCCTTCACTGGCAAGCCGTCGAAATCGGCACGCATCGCCACGGTTTGGCCAGCGCCGTTGCGCAGAATTCCGACGACGCCGGCCCCGACGTCGACCACCTCGACGTCGCCAAGCGCCTCCAGCTCTTTGATAATCCGTGCCTTGGTTTCGGCTTCCTGCAGCGAGAGCTCCGGGTGCTGGTGGAACCACTTATAAAGCTCCTCACGCTGCGTCTTGGTCTTTTCCAGATACGTTTCCAAAGATTCATACAGCTGCGTCATATTTCCCACCTTATGTCCGCCCGGTCACCGCTTGCAGAGAACGCACTCTTGACGCCGCATACCCTGCCAACCTCACCACCGTCATCATCGGGGGTGTTCCTATATAGGTTGTCAACTCCGTGG